>CAMVGI010000001.1 GCA_947166955.1 uncultured Clostridia bacterium
AGCATCCCGATCGGCTTTAGCTCCACCGCCTCCGCCGCCGCTTTCTTGCGGTCTTCGATCTCCGTCGTCGCCGCCTCGATGAAGCTCTTGTAGGAATTGGCGACCGTTCCGATATTTCCGCCCGCGCCCTGCACGCTCTTTTGGAGGTTCAGGCGCAAAAAGCACATCGTCACATAAAGCTCATCCTGCCGCTTGTCGATAGGTTTGCCCTCTTTCTTCACCCCACTGTCATACTCCGTCTGCATGGCGTCATAGTCGCTGTCAGAGAAGCCAAGCCCGAAGCGCCGCACCGTCTCAATGTCGATGCCGTTTTGCGCCGCCTGCTCCGCGTTCTCCGCGTTCTCTGCCTCGCTCTCCCAGCGTTTGATGAGCGTATCGGCGTAGGTGGAACCGGAATTGCTCTGCGTCAGGTTGAGCTTCGCGACATAAGCGCTCATGCGGTTGCGGTCGGCGCTGATCTTGCGGCTTGCCGCCCATGCCGTCTCGTCGACGTACATGTCCGTGATCTGGCAGATGCGCTCCATCGCCGCATCCTCATCCTTATCGAAAAAGTCGATGTACTGGTCAAAAAGCTGCCCGATACAGCGCTTGCAGATGGTCATATAACCGTTATTCCCTTTGTAGATAGGGGATTTGGAAACATTGAAATTCCCTTCCTGCTTCGCGTACTTGTGTCCGCAGCAGGAGCAACGGTAAGACTCATCCGAAACAACGCGAGGCTCAATGTCGCTCGGCTTCGCGTTCTTATTGATTTTTGAAACCGTCTTTTTAAGCTGCTTCTTCGCCATAGCGACACCTCCTTTCACAGCCTCAAAAAAGCATAAAAAGAAGAGCAGAGGGAGTCATCTCTGCTCTTCGTATCACGCCGCCGCGTCCGCTATCCACGACGGCTCCGCCGTTCCTACACATGGCAGATCGGCAAAATGGTGGCGGGAACCGGAGTCGAACCGGATGTCTTCGCCGTATGGGGGCGCTGTGGAAACCGTTTCACCCTCCCGCTATGTCTTGTCGGCGTCAGCCGCAGGATATAGCTCCTGCGGCGTCGCCGCGCTCATAAGTTTGATATACCCGTTCGGGACGACGCGCCAGAGCGTAAAACGCTCCTTCTCAACGCAATGGCTCACGCAGTATTCACCGCCGGACTTCGTTAGATAGCGGACGCCATGCCCGTTCTCGCTCGCCGGCAGCTTGCGCGCAACCTTTTCTTCGATCGTCGTCTTTTTGTTTGCCATAAAAATGATCCTCCCGTTCGGGTGTAGAATAGCATAATGCCTTTCTCATGCGTCCGAAAACGTCGAGCTTTCACCGCCAGTCCGCAGACCTCGGAGGGCTTGAGCATTTTTATTTGTCGGATTTGGAGAGCCTTTTGACGTCGCCGCTCTTCACGGCGTCCTTCAAATTCTCTCCCGGTCTGAACGTGACCACCGAATAATCGGGGAGCATACGGTTTTCTCCGGTCGCCGCGTTGTGCGCCAGATGCCCCTTGTGCCGCTTGACCTCAAACGTGCCGAAGCCGTACACTCGCACGCTCTCCCCGCGCACCAGCGCCTCCGAGATAATGCGAAACAGATCCGTGATCACCTCGCCGGCCTGCCCCTTGCAGTATCCCATGTCGGAAAGCGCCGTCATCATATCTTCCTTGAGCAAACGGTATCATTCCCTTCGTTTGGCTGCCTCACAGCCGGATTTGGTATACGGCGTCCGCGCCGATGCCGTTTCTGAAAAACAGCAAAAGCTGTCCCGGCGTCGAATAGAGCCGCCTGTCGTTGGCGTAGTCATCCACGCCGCACAGCGCGCGCACGATCATCGCCTCGATCCCAAGCTCCTCAAACTCCTCCTTATGGTGCTTGTCCGCCAGAAGAACGTAGTCGATGCCAGTGCCGTACTTCTTCTGAAACAGCGTGTTGAGCGTCCGCCCGGCGCTTTTCACGTTGTCAAGGTCGCCGTGCGTCGCGCACACATGATAGCCGCAGACGTCGAAGTATAGGAACTCGTAGTATTCCGCCTCCGGGAACACCACATCGCCGCGCGCGGACAACCTCTGCTCCAGCCACCACGGGATCAAACGCTCCATATTGTCAGCGTGGATGCTGTCATTCTTGTTCTGCACCGTGCGCAGGTGATTCCCGTACGTCGCATGGACGACGGTCTCTTCCACCTCATCGGCGAGATAGGAAATCGCGCGTGCAATAATCTCGCTCACCTGCATTACCTGTTCGCAGACAAGCTCCTCGCTCGCAACACGCACGCTCGTATGGATTGCGCCATGCGCCATATCTCCAAGAAGAACGATATGAAGGCGCTTCGGACGATTCAGCCTCAGCCTGTCGGTCACGGCATAGACAAGCGTCTCAACACGCTTGCGACACACATCGGTATCGTAATGCTGCCAGATGTTGTTCGTCACCATACCATAGTGCCAGTCTGCAAGCACCAACACAGCCTCATCCCCGTGCGGTATGTACGGATCAACGTCAGCAGGAATTGTGCTCTTATACATCGTAAGCGGCACGGTCTCGTTCAGCTCGCGCGCCGCCGCGACCAAGCGATCTTCCAGGTTTTCCTCGCGTCCCAGCTTGTCGATGAGCTTATTGAACTCGCGGCGCTGGTCGTAAAAGCGCTTTGCCTCCTTGCGCATCTTCAAGGTCTTTGCCTCAATCTCGTCGATGTAGGCGCTGTGCTCTGCGTCGGAGGACGCGCCCATCTTCTTCTTGAAGTGCTGCATCACTGCGTAGCCGGAATACGGCGTCACTGCCGCCGCCTTGCGCAGACTGTCCCGATGACAGTCGAGGCCAAGCGCCTCCACAATGTCCTGCCAGTCCAGATCTCCAGGCTGCTCCTCCACCTTCGTCTCGATCAGGCGAAGCCCGTACTCATACGCATCCTCGCCATCGCGCCTTTCATACTTGGGATTCACGTCTTCCGTCACCTCTCTCCTGTCGGCGGCATCTCGCGCCGCCGTTCGATCGTGATCGTCACGTCCGGCACACCGTCCCAGCGTTTTAGGATCTCGCCGATCGCGTAAGAGCGTACGGCGTCATCCCTATACTCCGTCACCGTCTGGTCGGCGCAGTCGATCGTGACGTGCTCATATCGTTCGATCCTGTCCTGATACGCCATCAGCGATCACGACTCCTATCATGCCGCCTGCGGCGGTCGCGCATCGCACGTCTCCGATCAAACTCACGCACCAGCTCCGCCGCCGCGTCGTTCGTGTCCGCGATTGCGCGCATCAGCTCCTCGGACTCCGTGCAGAAGTAGTGGTGGCGCTTCGTCCGCTGCTTCATCGTGCGCGGATACTTGTACTGGGGGTACAGCTTCTCCAGAAGCATCTTTTCGTCATTGGTAATAGAGATCACAAAACTTCATCCTTTACATTTAGATTTGGATAGATTTTGGCGTCTATCCTATATCCCGCAAGTTTGTGACCTCGCAGATTTCCAATAGCTATTGCGTATATCTGGCAATTTGTTCAGAACTAATCGACCGAAAAGAGAGATTTTTTGTATATTTTCAACAAACGGTGTCCACGATTTTGCATGGAATCGACGGAACCTTACGGAAACGAAAACCGTAGATCGTCACGCTGCCGGCTGCAGAATCGTCCTCCTCCAGTACCATAATCGGCTCGCGGCTCTCCTCGATGAGATCGAGAAAGCTCTGGTTGGGAAGCGTAAAGAGCATATAGAATAGACTGCGGGAGATGTCCTTGTTCTGCTGCTCCTCGATGGCGAGCAGCAGCCGATGCGCCGTATGACGATTGAGCTGGATCGACTTGATGTAGTCGTAGCACTCCTCGCGGATCTCGCCGACGAGCGACGCCTTTTCCGCGTTATCCATACCGCTTTCCGTATCGTCCCACACCGCCTTGATCTGCGCGCGCATATTGCGCACCAGCTCCAAAATGCGGTCGACCTGCGGATATTTTACAAACCGGTTGGAAATATCATCGCACGTCACGAGCATTTCGGAAAACGGCAGAAACCCGTTTTTCTTTTGCTTCGCGCGGAAGCAGTTGAGGCTGTGCTGCAAATAATCCATCGTCGTGTCGTGAAAGCGGTAATTCTTCCGCGCGCTGTCATAGTAGCCCTTCATGCGCGCGATCTTGCCGAAGAAATTCGGCTTGACTTGCCGCCCGTCGTCATCGCGGATCTCGTACTTCTGCTTGAGACGGCGCAGCTCACCCACGCTGTCTACCGCAAACTCCTTTTTCGCCTTGTCGATCTCAAGCCCGCTGAGCACGTCGAGCTTGGCGATGTCGCAGTAAAGCTCCTCGATGTCCGCAAACGGCGCGCCGCCGTTGAGCGTGTGCCAAAGTCGCGTGTTAAGCTCCTGCGAAAGGTTAACGATCTCCCCGATCTTGTTGACGCTCGTTTTGATGTCGAGGTCTGCCTGCTCCGCCCAGGTGTAGTGCCGCACGACCTTCTTTGCCTCCACCATGCTCGTCGGCACGAGAAAGCGGTCATAGTTGCGCTCCGCCGCGCGGATGAGGATGGGGTTGTCGGTGAGCAGCATCGTGTCGCTGTCAAAATCTGCACCGGAAAGCCGCATCAAGATGTTCTCGCCAATGCTGTTGATGCAGACGATTTCCCTTGTAGGGTTGAAATATCGCTCGATTTCGTCATTTTTTCGGTTTTTTGTCAGCAAAATGTTCCCCATCGTCACATGGGGACTGCGACTGCCGAGCACCGTTTGATTAAACCGAAAACGCTTGGAGTAGATGTTGCCGACGCCGATCTGACTCGTGCCGTCAAATTTTCCAACGGCTGACAAAAGCATCTCCACCGGATTGCCGAGGAGCGTCGAGTAGTTGCCGTCCACCATCAGGTGTCCACGCCGCAAGGACTTCATAAAGGACTTCATCAAGTCGCGCTTGAAATCGTAGTAAAGCCGCGTCTGCGCAAACTTGTCGCTCACGCCGAGCATCTGGTAAACCACATCGTTCGTTGTCGCTGCGGCGCTGATCTCCTCATCCTCACCGCCGTATCGGATGTGGTAGCGCAGCACGGCAGGATCTTGGTGGATCATCTGCAAATAGTCAAGCGACGGCTTGACCAGCGCTGCGACGTCCTCCTGCGACATCTGCAAGGTATTGAGGAGCTGGTAGTGCGTCATCACCAGCCGCCCGTCAAAGAAATGCGTCGGCTTCTCGTGCTTCACCACACCGAAGCTCCCGTCCTCCTCCAAAAGCCTCAGCCAGTTTTCAAGCGTTCCGAATTTCACATACTTGATGCTGCTCGGCGTCGTGATGATCTTGATGTCCTCCACGCGCTCGGCGAGCGTAAAACCGCCAAGCTGCGAGACCTCTGTAATGCCGTGGTCGGCAAAAAACGTCTGGATATTGGCGTTGAAGCACGCAGATTTGAAGAATCGGTTGCGCAGCAGGATCATGCCGCGCTCCTGATACGCGCCCATCGCGCTCTTGTCGATCAGCGATTGCCCGTCCCAAATGCTGTTCTCAACGTCCACATCCTCCGGCTTCGACTCAAGCCACCCGTCCGCACCGATACGCGACACCACAGCGCGGTCACGGAACACGCTCTTATAGTCGTCGATGACAAGGAAGTTTTCAGGCCGCAGCGGGATCGTGTCGATGATGCTGCTGAGCGTCAGCGCGATATACGCTTCCAACGCCGCGAGGTCTACCTGCTGCCCCTCTTTGACGTGCAACCCGCACATCTCCCAGCGGTGCATCCGGCTGTATAGCTGCTCGTCGATAAAAAGACACTTCCCGACGCGACTGGAGCCGCTGGAGCGCTTGAAGCGGCGAAAGTTGATGCCGTCGCAGCGAAAACCGTCCCGATACAGCCGCTCGCGAAGCTGCGCCACCGTAAAGAGCACCTTCATCTGCTTGCCGAGGCGATACATCCCGCCCTCAAAGATAAACAGGTCTCCGAGCAGCGCCGCGTCGACCGGATGCTCCACCGGCTCATCCACGCGCACCGCCAAAAGCTCGCCGTTGCGTACGCAAACACCGTCGCGGATCTCCACATCTGCGGGAAGATACCCGAATTTGACGTAGGTATTGCCGGCAAAGCGGTTAAATTCCTTCACACTGTACTTGAACGTCACGTTGATGACACGCCGGCAATACTCCTTACCGCGCTTGTTGAACGTAAAATCCATGCGCCGGTAGACCTTCTCGTATACCTCGCGCAGCTTAATGAGGTCGAGACTGTAATCCAGCGTGTTGATAAAGCGCTTCGTGTTGAACTCTCCGGCGTTCTCCCCGGAGGCGTATCGCACCGTGTAACCGGTGCAGCGCTCCGAGGAGTAATTCGCGAGAAACAGATCCTTCGCATCCGCAGACACGATATAAACGCCGTTTGCCATTTACTCACCGCCCTGATTTTTCTTTGCCTCCGAAAGGCGCTTTTGCCGCGCTGTCTCCAAACGGGCGCGCGCCGCATCCTTTTGCTCCTGCGTCATGCTCGTCTGCTTCTTCGGACGGATCTTGAACCACGACGCGGGGAGGCGCGCGACCAGCGATCCATCGCTGTTGACCACGCGGATGTCGACCTCGCTCGGATACTTCCGCTTGAGGTCTTCGATCGCCTTGATCCATTTCTTTTCCGACGTCGAAAATGTGGCAAACTTCTCTCCTGCCACATGATCCCATGCGGTTTCCTTGAAATCATCCACAAGCACGCACCTCCTCCGTGTCTCCGGCCAGCTCATCAAGCCAGTCCGTCAAAAGCATCCTCATCCGCCGCGATGGGACATAAATCCAGATTTCCCTGCCGTCGCGAATGGCACTGCGCCAGATCCATTGGATCATCTCGCCGAGCGCCCACTGCTCCTCCCGCACATCAACGCCGTGCGCGCGGTAAAAATTGCCGAGCACGGGATTAAAGTAGTTGTTCACGCAAAAGGCCAGATGGTCACGCTCGCGATAAGCATTGGTCGCCCGCGTATTCCAGGAAAGAAAACCGCTCGTGTACCCCTTCCCCTTGAGCGCGTCCTGATAGTCCTTGAAGGTCGTCCACAGATTTTTGGACGTCGCTGAGGCATACCGGTGCTTGAACACGTTAGTGAGATTATTTTTGAGCTGTTTGATATTCTCCTTGCCGCGACTTTTCGCCGCGCGGTCATACCACGATACGGAAAGCGCCGTGTCCGCGTCGCCGATCGCGTTGAGCTTGCGGTCGTCGAGCACATGGATCTTGTCGCGCAGCGTCTTCACATACTCCGGCATCACCGGAACGTCGCAGAAACGATACTCGCCGCGCTCATATGTGGTTCCGATCTTGCGCACGCGCACACCATTGATGTCAAAATAGTATTTCTGCGGCTGCGCATCGAAAAGATACGTCAGGATCGTCACCTCGCAAAATGCCTCAAACACCTCTATCGGAAACGTCCAAAGCATCATGCAGTCCTGGTAAAGCGTCACATGCCCCGTTCGCACGGTGTCACGCAGCTCGTTGAACTTCCCGTCGTAAGCGTCGTCTGTCCACCGCACGCGTCCGTCTCCGTCATCCACCTCTATCACGCCGTTGCTCCGCAGCAGCCGGATGTCCTGCGGCGACACTTCAAGGTTTTCGTAAACCTTCGTTACCTCATCAAGGATGAGCTTATACCCGCCCTCGCGCAAAAGCCGTATCGTCGTGTCATTGTAGGTGTGGAAAAGCGCGTGCGTGCTCGCGATATTGCACCCGTGCGCGAGCTTGTCGTGCAAATCATCGAGCTTTCGGCAGCCAAAGTTCTTTGGATCGTAAAAAGACCGCTCCGCGCAGCTCTCCTTGATACGCTCCACCTCGGCAAGGTACGGCGTGATGAACACATAGCGGCTGCCGGTATCCTCCCGCATCCGCGTGATGGCGGATTCTGTCTTCCCTGCGCCCATGATCATGTCGCACACATTCACTACCATCGCGCCGCCCCCGTTCTGATTCTGAAATTATCTGCGATGCGGTCAAGCAGTACCGCGCGCGTCACAGCGCCGACGCCGCCCTTGCGCGCGGTGATCGTAATGTGACCGTTATATCGCAAAAGGACATCGTTTTTTTCGTTGAATGAATTGCTGATGTCAACGATCAGCTTTTCGCACTTTGCGTTCGCCGGATAAAACTTAGCATCACGCGCCGCGCAAAATACAACGTCCGCACGACAGATCGCTTCGTACATGACATAATCTCTCGTTCTGCTGTGGCAAAGTGTCACCGTTGCATCGCGATCAATAAGCTCACGCGCGATCTCGCGTCCGATCCCGCGCCCAATAACGGTCGCGCTCTTTCCGGCAAGCACCATGCGGCTCTCGGCAACTCGCAGCGCCGCTTCCGTTACCGCGCGGATTTGTCTCCCACCTCTAAAGTTGTCGACGTCCCACTCCATCGGCGGTCGATACTCCATCTCGCCGAGCGTCAGTACACCATCAAGGCCGGACAGCGCGCCGTCGCGCTTGTCCGTCACAACGTCGATGCCAAGCTCCTCCGCGTCGCGACGGATACCGCGCAGGTACATCTCATCATCGGCTGCGTCGCCGGCGCGCATCACCAAAAGTACAGGACGACCGCCAACGAGCTTGGCGCTGACACCGGCTTTGATCTCATCCGCGATCGGCGTGCAGTCCATGTACTCGATCATAATTCACCTCTTGCTTTGAGGTACTTCCGCACCGCGACGAGCGCCGCCCATACGAGATCGCAGTACGGCATCTCGCCCTTGCCGTCGTATGCGCAAATCGCCGCCGTAACGTCTTCTCTGTTGATGCCGGACGGCAGCTCGGAAAAGAGCGCGCGATACTCTTCCATCTTCTCCGACATGCGGATGTTGTCGGCGCAGGTCTTGATCTGGCTGCGCGCCAGGGCGAGCATCGTCATCGCGTCCACGCCATACAGCTCCGCCGCGTCCGAGTAAACCTTGCACTCCGCCTCAAGCGCCTCGATGTACTCCTGCTGCTTTTCATCGTAAGCCGCAAGCGCGAGCAGCGCCGCTTTCTTCGTGCTCTCGCGCAGCGGCGCTCGGCCGTCGTACTGCTCCAGATCGCAGATCGCTTCCAGTGTTTCCTTCAGTTTCATTGCATCACATCCTTTTTTGTTCTTTTTCCAAACAGGAATTGCCACTTGGTAATCCCGTGCTTTTCGTAGTAGTCCCGATATGTCTCATACTGCCGCAACACCCGCACCGGATAGAAGAGGATGTAGAGAATCGGGTAAAGCAGCCCGAACGACCAGCGCAGCGCATAGTCCTCGTCAAACTGCGCCAGGACGATCGAAACCGCCCAAAAAATCACGACCGTTAGAAAAACGATCCAATACCACGCCATAGTTATACCCTCCGTAATAAATTATTGTCTCGCTATTCCACGCCAAGACAGTTTTTCAGTCGTTCGGAAATGTCTCGCCGCAGCGCAAGGCGCGCCTCCACATCCTCTTCGCCGCCTCCACGCATACGCCGCCCAGACTTCACGCGCTCCCGGAGCATCACCAGCCGTTTCGACACCCACGCGCGCGTCAGGTCGTAATCGGCGGCGATCTCCGCGTCATTTTGACCATCCAGCCGGCGAAGTATGATCTCAAGGTCGCTGCGCTTCGCCCTCTCGACGATCCAGTCGAAATACGCAATCTCATCCGCCGCCTCGATGCGATCCGTTCGCCCTGACACAAAGCAATCGAAGCTGTCCCTTGCATCCTCCGCGACCAGCGCGTCAAGTGAAACGGTCTTGACGAGCTTCCCCTCGTCGCGAAAGCGCATCAGCATCATGTTTTTCATCAACCGGTACGCAAGAGAGGAGAATTTCACGCCCATGCTTTCGTCATAGACACGAGCCGCCTTGCAAAGTCCGACCGCAAGCTCTCCGTACCAGTCCTCCGAAAGATGGTACTTGTGCATAAAGCCGTAGATGAGCTTGTGGTTGTCCTCCACCAGCTTTTGATATGCCTTTTCATCCTTCATCCGCCGCCCTCCTCTACCAACTCCCGATGTCGGTAATATCCTCTTCCTCGCCGCAGACCGGACACTTTACCTTAACACAGGTGCCAATGCCAGTTCCTGTCAGCGTATAGATATAAGTGTTTCCGCTCGCCTTGGTGTGCGGCGTGTGCATCTCATAGTGTCGGCGGCGAAATGCCCGATCCGCCTTCTGCTCCTTGTCGGAGAAGATGTGCAGCGCGTGTCGCCGGATATAGTCCATCTCTGCGTTTGCATCGGCGATTTCCCTATCCTTGCGAAATTCGCGCACCGTCTCCTGCGCCTCTCTCACGCGCTCCTCCATCCGATGATACTCCTCGCGCAGCGCGTCGAGCGTCTTATCAAAGTCATTGAACAACATTGCCCTTCCTCCCGGATCAACCGTTCTCTTTTTCGTCAACGAACGACGCCAGCTCATCCGCCATGTGCAAAAGAAGCGCCAGCTCGTACATCTCGTACGCCTTTCCCGGATCGCCCGCGTCCTCGCTCTGCCATGTGCTCATGTGATAGCGGATCGCGAACGCCTCCTCGCGCGTCAACCGCATAAATCCGCCGATCACATAAACACTTTTCGACCCGTGACCATACGGAAGAGGATCGTCAAATTTATACCCCATCACCGTTTCCCAGATAAAATCTCCGAGATCGTCATGCTTCACCTGCCAACGCTGCGCCGCCGCGACCTTATCCGGATCGTACGTTTTCACATTCTTCGGCTCCCTCTGATAGACGCCGCATTTGCATACGTCGTGTAGCAGCGCGACGATCGCAATGCTCTCATCGCTCGGACGCGCGAAATTCGGATTGTACGCCGCCTCCATATCGACCAGCGCCCGCAATCGGTCGTACACATGGACGCTGTGCCGGCACAATCCGCCGCGCTCCGCCAAATGTTGCCTCGCAGACGCCGGATCTTCAAAGAATCCTGCGGATTTAAGATATTCCAGCAGCCGGTCAGCGCCTTCGCGCCGGACGTTCTTCTCAAAAATTTCGATAAATCTATCTTTCATCGCCATTTCTCCCGTTTGTTTTTCTCTCGCGCCAGCACTCGCACATGCTGGTCTCTCCGGTCAGTCCGCGCATCCACGTCGCGATCCCATCCGACGCAAACGCCATACAGACAAACCCGTCCGCGTCGTCCGTCCTGCATCCGCGCTCGTGATAATTCGCGATACGCAGTCTATAGCGGTTTCCGCAACTCTCACAGCACTCGTTCATCAAAATTCACCCCGTAAAACAAAATTCTCACGAAAGCGTCGCCGTATGGGATCTTTGTTCGCCGCGCGATGCGCTTTGCCTCTTTCTTCGACGCGCCGCACGACATGACCGCTTTCACGAACCGCTTGCGGTTCATGCGCGCCGGACGCATCCGCGCGGAAAAGCTGAACTCACGCGGCAGCACAAACGGTTCCGCCTTCTTATCGTCCGGCTGCGCCGTCATCGTCAGCGACATCTCCTGCAAGCCGTCCCATCTCACGGGATTGCCGTCAGCGTCAACCGCATAAAGCCCACCGGCCAAAGATTCGTCAATCGGCATCGTCGCACTCTCCTTCGTCGTCGAAATTATCCCAGTCATCGGGCGGTTCATCGTATTCCCCGCATCCGCAATCCCAGTCTCCGCGATACTCGTCGAGCGGATCGTCGTAATCATCGAAAATGTCGTCCGCATCGTCTTCCCAGTCAAGGTCTTCGCTTCCGCAATCGGCGCAGTAGAACGTCCGTATCTCGACCGCGCGGTCATTTTCATCGAACCCGTCTATCTCCGCGCGGCAGCTCAGCTCGTCCGAGCAGTAACCGCAGCACCTACACCGATATGCCATCTTCGACACCAACCATTTCCGCACCGCACATCGGGCAGTATTTGAGAAACGTCCACCACTTGTTGCCGGTCAGCGCGTTCAAAACGCCGTGGTTCCGCTCGTGCATGTCGTCGCAGCACGATCCGCAGCCAGTGCAGCGGCAGTCGCCGTCGTGCGGATTCTCGTCCATCCGCCACTTGGCATATCGAACAGGCTGTACGTCGCTCGTCAGCTTGCTCTTACAGAACGGGCACTCATCCTTCGGCGTCGCGCTGAACTCGCCGCACACCGGACACTCAAAATGCGCGATCCACTTCTTCATGTTCGTAGCCTCCATCCTTCAAATCTTTCTCCAAAACGACCTCACATAGGAACAGCCATTCGCCGATAATCATTGCCTGCAATACAACACACGGTTCATAAATATTTCGCGAATAGCTATGTCCGCTGCAGCTTGTGCCAACAGAAAGTCTCGGTTCCTTCTCATCAAAAATCTCGTTATTGGATTTCGCAACAACAAACCGACTCTTCGTATGGTTTTTCACAAGCGTTCCGGAAACCGCATTGATTTTGAGGCTTGTGTTTCCGCCTCTGAACACATTCGTATCCAACATTTGCCGCACCCCTGCATCTACTCTTCGTTTCGATCGTTCAGCTTGCGCATGATGCAGTCATAGATCGTATCGGCAATCTCATCGTGCAGCTCACGAAACGGATACTGCTCGATTTCACGCTTGACGGCGGCCTCGATCAGCGGCCTGGACTCCAGCAGCACGTCATCCAGTATCTTAACGGCGGGACTTTCAGAACGATCCCACGCATCCGCCCTCTGAAAAACCTTGTACTTGACGGAATCTCCTTCGAGCGCTTCAATTATCTTGTCCTTGATACGCTTTTCGACCTCTTCCATGCCGATCGAAAGCTGACCGCACACGGCATGAAACACATACTCGTGCGAAAGATTGGCAAGCACGCGCTCAACGTCAGACTCTTTCTGGAATTGCCGGCGAAACGCATAGCGCAGCTCTTCCTCCGCGATCTTCCGCATCTCCGCATCGCTGATATAATCCTCAACATTGATGTTGACTTCCATTGTTCACCGCTCCCATCTTCTCAGAATATCCTGTAGCAAATGCCACAGCGGTTTGCACACCCACCAGACATGGCGGTCTTCCAACGTCGCGCCGCGTCCCGTCTCCGTCATCAGGTCCTCGATGGCGTCCGCCGCGCGAATAACCGTGCTACGCTTCATTTATCAGACCCTCCGTATCATCACAGCCGCCGAAAGGCGGCGTTTTTCTTTTCTTTGGAATCTTCGGCCGTTTAACGTCAGCCTTACCATGCGGACGGATCTTGTCCTACTGTCCGGTCGTGCCGGTAGGTTAGGTGAGAGTCGCCGTCTGACTCACCACAATCATCTCCGATCCTGCCCGGAGAACCCCGTCGCTGCCAAGCCCTCGATCAACGATGCGGAATCGAACCGCCACTTGTGGAGCGGGAAACGGGACTCGAACCCGCAACACCCGATTTGGAAGACCGGTGCTCCGCCAAATTGAGCTACTCCCGCGTATCATCCGCCGCGCTTCGCCTTTTCATCAGCCACATGGTACATCCGGCTTAAATGGCCGTTGCTGTGCGCACAGCCCCATGCGCTTAACTTCTCGCGCTTCCTCGACCGCTTGCGGATTTGGTGCGCCATTCCGGACTCGAACCGGAAACCGAAGCAGAATCGTGTGCGATGTTGCCCTCGTTCGCGATTTTTCTACCTCGTCAGCGGTATTCGTCGGCAACAACTATTTCCGCTGCCCTCCCACTTATGGGGCGTGCTAATACCAATTACACCAATGGCGCATATAGAATTACCGAATGGCCGTTTTACGGTACTTTTATCGGCGTCATTTCCCAACCGCCCCACGTTCTCACCCGCTCACCGCAGCCCATACGTCTGCGGACTTTCGTATTGCAGATGCGCGAATCGGCAATGGCTTTGGTATGTCATCCGCTCTCGCGGGTAACACCTTACTGCTATGAGCGAGGATTTCCACCCCGATCACATCGGTGTGCGCCGCAGCATTTGCTCGGCATCAAACTTTCGTTCCGGCGTGGTAATGCAGGAAAACGCGAACCGCACAAATGCCGGATCGTCCCTGCCCCAAAGCCAGTCTTCCAGATGGAGCGTACAATAGACAATGTTATACGCGGCAGTACGGCGATAGTAGTCGAGATCGTCGTCTTCGCAGATAGAATAATCGACGTACCTACTTCCCAAGTTGAGAACTCGGTTTACTTCGGGCAATGCCGCCGTACGCAGCTTATTGATCTCCTCATCCAGATCGTCGTCCAGACCACGAAACACCTCAAAGGAATAATCCTGATCGCAACTGTTCTGGAAAAAGATATGCCTCGCGTTAGCTTTGCTCTTGTCCGGCCAGCCGTCGCCAACAATGGCAACCAAGCTGTTGCCGGGAAAATAGACAAATCGGTCTTTCCCAAGAAGTTCCAGCCAGTTGCGGTCAGCTTCCGAGATGTAGCCAGGGCACTCGTCACTCTGCGGCGAGCAAAAGCGACGGGACGGAATGTAGTACCGGTTCTTGAATATCCAGTGCTCGAAATTCTTCCAACGCGCTTCTGACGCCCGCCACGCCGCATCAAAAGCGTCGCCTCTGGAATCGGCACGGAGGAAAGTCAAGTCAAAAGCATAGCTCACAGGCGCACCTCCTAAATACTTCTTCGCGACCACATCATCGCAAAATAGTTGCAAAATTGCAAGTTCACTTTTATTTTGTCGCCTCGGAGGTTCCCAAATCCGATTTTGACCTCCATCAACGCCGTATAAACAGGCGTTTCTCAAATTCAGCCCCTTAGAATATAATCGCTTTTTCTATTTTGCCAAAAAAGTTGCAAAAATAACTTTTTCACGTTTCGTAACTGCTCGCTCGCTTCGCTCGCTTAATCCATAAGATAGCGCCAAACCCAAAAGCAAGCGCAAACCCATCCGCTCGACAGGGGCGTCGAGCTATCTTTGTATGCCAGGATACCCGATTACATCGCTTGCAACCGCCAAAACCATAGCGTGATAGAGGGCTTTGTCCTCTTCATCCATCACGCCGATGTACCGCAGCGTTGTCATCGGGCTTTCGTGTCCGTACAAACGCTGAAGCTGAGCGACGTCGCCGTACTGCTTGCCGGTATTGGTGGTGTATTGCCACCATCCCCACGTCTTGCGCATGGTGTGCGTACCGACGTTCTGGCGGATACCTGCGGCTTCGCACGCCTCCTTGAGCACCTTGCGAAACGTATCAACCTCGATCGTCCCACCCTCTCTGGATGAAAAGATATAATGATTTTTACTTATCACCGTAGGATGATTGGAGAAGTACCACCGCAGAGCCGCGACACAGGCTTCGTTGAGGTAGACGGTGCGGATTTTGCCGTGCGTCTTGCTCTGGGAGATGGAGATGCGGTCGTTCGTGTTCTGTGTGTCCTCGATGTAGCGAATCGTTCCATCAGGAAGAAAGACATCCAGCATACGGAGCTTGAGCAGTTCATTCGCACGCAGTCCGAGGTTGATCCCAAGAATGAAGCCAAGGAGATACTTGTGGTCTTTGTTCTCGTAGAGCCATAAGGCCACATGCTCAAGCTCTTCCATCTTTTTGATGGGATATACGGTCTGCGTACCGCCCTTGCGGTAGTTGGCACGATACCCGCCATGCTTTGCTTTCGGCATATCATCCATCGTACCGATGTCGGATACTGCATCAACGCCGGGAAAGAGCACTATATTGTCAGGCAGCGAAGAGGAAAGCTCTTCCGTATCGCCGCACACACGGTCTTGCTTCGTGTGAACGATTGATGTGGGATCGACATTCTCAGCCGTACAGCGACGGAGCGCGGAACCATCCTCATGCACCGTGCGGTCTTCTGCGTAGGAGACTGCCGTGTAAGGTATTGTCGAGTAAGGAGCTGCCGCGTAGGTTGCGTTGCTCGCGTACGAAGCAAAGAGATCCATCTGGTCGTTCATGTCGTTCCTTCCTTTCGTAACCATAAATTTATGGCGTGCTTGAGAGAAAGAGAAAAGCCGCTTGTTTCATTGGCTATATTATACAATAGCATTACTGCGATGTCAATACATTTTATAAATTTTTATCTTCCTTTTCGGAAGAAATTGCAAACTCACTTTGGCGGTTTCCGTGGAGGCTTGCTCCATATCTTGCAGCATCCTCCCAGCTTCGACCGCCGGGCAGATTGCTTGAAATAGCGCTTTGCTGTCATCCTTCGGATGTGTAGGAGTATCTGATTGTCAGGCTCGCGCGATGGAAAGCGCGATCCGATCGGTTGGTCTGCGGAAAACGGCAATGACGATCGGCGGCGGTCGGAAGGGAGATCCGAAGATGGCGCTGTTCTTGAAAAGCTGCAATAATATATGTGCGGTGTCGCTGTTTTCTCATTCTGATGTGCGGCACGCTCTTGGAGCGAGGCAAGGCGGATTTGGAATGGCTGAAAAAGGTGCGTGGTGTGAGGTACTGTGTGCCTCTGGTACACCTTCCAGGTCGCCGAAAATGTCAAGGCTCCCCCGTCGTCAGATGCCGCGCCGCGCTGGGGCTGGTGCTGCTCTCCGACGCTGTGCCGCGCCGCTACAGCCGCCTGTTTCAGGGCTTCCGCGCTTCCGGTTCTGCATACTCGCAAAAAGCAGAATTGCGGAGCGGCTGCGGATGGGCTGCGCCTGGTCGATTTGAACGGCTCCGGCCTGCGGTGCTCCGCTTCCCTGGTCGATCTGCTCCGCCGGCGCTGCTCTTTCGCTCCTGGGCTGCGGCTCCGCCGCGAGCGTGCCGCGCGTTCGATCTCTTCGCCATACTGCCGCCGCGCGTGCTTCCGTTTCGCTCCTCTTCTCCTTCCTTTCTTTCCCTTCCAGCTTTTCGCTCGCTCCTCTTCCGCTCCTGCTCCGCTCCTGGCGCTGGTGCTGCTCATGGCTGGGCGGCGCTGGTCGCGCCGCGCTCGCTCCGCTCGTCGGTGTCGGCTCCGCATTGGCTCCGGTCGCTGGTGCTCCCTGTGCCGCTCCGCCGATTCGATCGGCTCCAGCGCCTCTTTTCGGCTTCGTCATTTTGCACAAAATAGCACGCCAAAAATCTACACTATTTTGTGGTTAGCAAGCCAATAATTTCTTGCCTTTTATGGGGCAAGGTGCTATAATTATAGGTGTCAAGGGTAAGGCGTGCGCGGTGCTCCGGTGCTTCTGCTCCAGCTCCGCCGCTCCGCTTCCATTAGCGCGACAATAATTTGAAAAGGAGATCACCACCATGAAAACCACCACCAACACCACCACCCGCAACGCTTCCGCCGTTATGCTCCGCGCCTGGTCTATCCGCCGCGACACTGCCGCCGCCGTTGGCTGCAAGGTGTCCGCCGTCGTCTGGTCTGACTGCCTGCGCATGGCATGGGCTGAGACTGAAGGCGAGCACGCCGCGCGCAATGCCTGCGCCCTGGTCGCCGAATGGGGCAAGATGACCGACGCCGATCAAGTTACCATGATGAAGCGCAACATTCACCGCGCCGCGCGGGATGTCGTCGGCTACTCCGTAGAAGACAAGTATTTGCAGTTCTCCGAATTGCCCGCGTTTGGCCTCTACGGGCTGCACGACCTTGACGAGTTCGTTTCTGAAACATGGCTGCGCATTGCGGCAAAGCTCGCCGACGTCGACCGGCTGACGGCTCGCAACGAAAAGCGCGCCGCGCAAGGCAAGCGCCCGCTTTCGCTGGTGTCGCTGGTGTACCAGGCGGCCAAAGCGAGCATTGAAGCGGTCTACTACCAGGACAGCAAGCACGCCGCCGCGAGCGTGCGCGAGCTGGTCGACGCTGACGGAGAGACCTGCAGCGCGGTGGAGACGATCGCCGCCGCGAGCGATGACACGGAACGCGCCGCCGTTCTCCGTGCCGATCTGGAACAGTTCCGCGCGGGCTGTGATGAGATTGACGACCGTATTCTGGAGCTGGTCGGACGCGGCTACACGGAACGCGAAATTGCCGCCGACATTGGCACGATCTCAAACGTAGCCGTTCACAAGCGCATTGTGAAGATGCGCCGCGAGCTTGGCGAGTTGCACGGCTGAAGAAAATTTTCCGCTTAGGTTAGCACGACAGAAATTTAACCGGATATATAAGCGGCGGGCGGAAGCCCTGCCCGCCGCAACACCAAAACAGAAAAAGGAGAACACCACCATGAAGATCAACAACGCAAAGCTGCAGCACTGCTTCAAGCTGTCCAGCAAGATCACGGTTTACGTTCCCGCGACTGCGGACGTAGACAAGGCCGCCGACAATACGGAACAGGTCAAGGCAATGGCGGCGCTGCTCTCTCAGCTTTTCGGCGGCGCGACGTCGACGCCCGCGCTGGGCTATTGGCTCAGCCCTGCGGCCGGTCTGGTCGCGGAGAATACCACCGTTGTTTTTGCCTACGCCGCCGACGCTGACCTGCAGGAGCATATCGGCGAGGTCGTGGAGCACTGCGAAAAGCTCAAGGCGGAGATGGGGCAAGAGGCCGTAGCCTTAGAGCTGAACGGCGAAATGTATTTTATCTGACGGGACGCGGCGCGGCGGGCTGCTGGAACGGCTCGCCGCCGCCAATGGAACGACACAAACGGAACGGAAGGAGCGGAACGGATGGAATACACGGCTTTATATTACGTTGTGGCCGTCGCCGGCGCGCTGACGCTCGCAAGCTGGTTTATGCGCCTGGTGGAATGGCTGGAGCACGGCGGACGGCGCGCAAGGCGGAACGGTGGACGGAACCGAAACGGAAAACGGAACAAGCGCGGCGGGCTGGATAAGCTCGCCGCTTTTCGTTTCCGGAACGGCGGCGGATTTTGGAGCGACAAAATTTATTTTTCCGTCGGTTAGCAAACGCGGGAAATTTTCTGTTATATGGATGGGAACCGCGCGACGGACTGCGGCAAGAGCTGCGGAGAACACCGGACGACGCGAGTTAGACGAACGGAGGAACGGAACGCATGAAAACGGCACGCGATACTTTCCCGCGCACGCGCTACTATCAGAACATCGAAACGGGCGAGCTTCTGACCTATCGCGAGATGGTGGAACAGGCGGCGGAGCGGTACGACCTGGACGACTGGACGAACGCGCTGGAGCTTCTGGAATACTACGAGCTGACCGACATTGAAATTTAAGGAGGACAGAAAAATGAGTTATGCGGAGCTTGTGAACATGCTGCTGGAGGATGGCCTGACGGAAACCGCCGCGCGCGAGATCGCGACGGCGGAGCTTGGAACGGAGGGCTGAGAGAATGACACTGTTGGAGCTGTGGAACATCGCGCCGCGCTGTCATATCTTCATCCGCAAGGATGACGGAACGGTGGAACGATACGACGGAACCAGGGCGACGGGTGGGCGGATCATCACGGACGTCTACGCGACAAAATACCCGATGTATGACGCCGTTCTGGAGGTCAAGCTGGAACCGTAACGGAACACGGGCGGAGCTTTACGGCTCCGCCTTTTCTTTTTTCGGAACGGCAAAAATATTTTTTCGGAACGGTTAGCAAACGGCGGAATCCGTCTGTTATATAAGTGGAAATCCCATAATTTACAGAACACGGAGGATAGGACGATGGCAAGGCTCACAAGGGAACAGGCGCAGAAATGGAATGCGCAGCTTCACGGCGGATTCAGATTTGACGCGCGGCATTTTGTGATGTGGGGCGAGAAGATCGCGCGCCGCAACATCGAACTGGACGGCGGAAGAATCCTGCAGGCGACGCTGGAATATCACGACGTCCGCGACGGCTACCGGCTGACGGGCGAGCAGCAGCCGCACATTCACCTGCAGATCTGGAACCCCGGACACACGGAGGGCATGATGGTGTCGACCGGCATGGGCGCGAGCGTGGAGATCGGAACGAAACAGAACAAGCGGAGCTGGAGCGAGCTGTGCAAGCTGTCGGCGGATTTTGACGACGACAAGATCATGGCGCTCGCGGCGGAGCACATCGCGGCGCTGAAAAAGGCGGAGATCGCATAACGGAACGGAACGACGGAACGGGCGGCGGATGGATTTCCGCCGCTTTTTTCGTTGTAAATCCCGAAAACTTTTTGCAACGCCTGGTTAGCAAGCGCGGATTTTCTTCTGATATATGGATAGAACAGGCGAAAGCCGGACAACACGGAGGACAAAATCATGGAGATCAACGTCAACATCAATCGCTTTGCGGAGCAGTTCAAAAAGGAATACGCCGCGCTGTACGACGCGGCGGGACGCAACGCGGAGATCGCCGGCGCGCGGGAAGCGGTCGCGGAGTTTGACAGGCTCCTGTGCGAAAACGCGAGCTTTCAGAAATTCGTCGGCGAGTTCGCAAAATTCCGGCTGGATTTCATCAGCTCCGATCGTGAGGCGGCGGCGTTCATGTTCGCGCTGGACGCGCTCGCGGCCTGACGGAACGGAACAACGGAATAGAATGGAACGGCGGGCGCAAGCCCGCCTTTTCTGTTTTGCGTCAAAAAAAATATCATTTTGCCGGTTAGCAAGACAGGAAATCGTTCTGTTATATCATCAGAGAATCCCAAATCAAGATTTTTGGAGGACACAAAAATGAAGTGGTTTGATAATCCGAAAACGCTGGAGGAGCTGAAGAAACAGTACAAGCGCCTTGCGATGAAGCACCACCCGGACATGGGCGGCAGCACCGTGGATATGCAGCAGATCAACGCGGAATATGAAAAGCTCTTTGCGCGGCTCAAGGACGTCCACCAGAACAAAGACGGAGAATTTTACACCAGCCGCACGGCGACGACGGAAACGGCGGAGGAGTTTATGGACGTGATCGAGCGCCTTATCCACATGGAGGGCGTACAGATCGAGGTCTGCGGCTCCTGGCTTTGGGTGACGGGCGACACGCGCCCGCACAAGGAGGAGCTGAAGGCGCTTTCTTTCAAGTGGAGCACAAACAAAAGCGCGTGGTATTTCCACCGCGACGGATACCGCAAACGCAGCCGCCGCAGTCTTTCGCTGGATGAGATTCGCGGCTACTACGGCAGCGAGGTCGTCGACACGGAGGCAGGCCGGAAAAACAAGATCAGCGCGTAACATGGAACGGCGGAACGTCGGAGCTTTTTGGCTCCGCCGTCTTTTTTGGAAAATTTCAGCCGTTTGGTTAGCAGAACAGAAATTTGTTCTGATATGTAGGCAGAACGAGGCCGCAAGGCCGGAGAGGAGCACGACATGGAGAACACGAAGACCTGGACGATCGCGGACATTGAGGCGCTGGACGAGGACGCGGCTTTTGAGCTGGCGGAGGACACGACGGAGATCAAAGGCCACGACGTCTACTTTGTGGATTTCGGCGGCTATTTTGGATTCAGCGCGCTGGTTTTCTGCAACGGTCATCACATCAAGTATGCCAACGACTACGAGCTGCACCACCGTCCGACGCAGTGGGACGAGGATCAGCACGAGAAAACGCACGAGGAGCTGCGCGCGTGGTACGAGAACGCGCTGCAAAACACGCTCTTCACGGAGGAGGAGCTGCGCGCGCCGCTGCGGAGCTATGACGAGTATACGCGCAAGCAGAGATTTTTGCGGAATCTCTACGCGATGCGGGAAGATCATCTTTCGATTTTCGGAAATTTCCGGAACGATGCGGAAATAGCGGCGTATGAGCGAGCGAAGGCGGAACATCCCTATTACAGCGACGTCGCTTTTTCTTACTACAAGGACAAGGCTTTTGTCGATCGTATGGACGAGCTGCTGACGGCGCTGGAAGCGGCAAAGAGCGGAACGCTGGAAAATTTCGACTACTGGGTAAGCGCGTTCAAATACGAGATGGCCAATCACGAGTATCATATCAACTGGCAGGCGGATTTTGACACGATCGGAGCTTTTGCCGCAATTCCCTGGCGCGGCGACGACGCGGACGTCAACAAGTATTTCGACGATGCCGGATTCAACGATTTGCAGCGCCGCGCGTATCTGGAAGCGTACAGGCAGTATTTCGCGGAGCTGAAGGACTATTGATAGAACGGCACGGCGGCGGACAATGTTCCGCCGCCATTTTTATTTTTTCAGATGGTTAGCAACAAGTGAAAAACTTCTGAAATATAGGTGGAAATCCCAAAATCAGAAACGGAGGACACGAGCATGAAGAACCTGAGCTTCAAGTTGGCATATACCAAATACACGAAGACTGGCAAGCGCGAGATCACGGCGGAGAAGGAAATCCAAATCGACCGCGACACCACATTCGGCGACGTTGCAGAGTGGCTGGACGCGCTCAAGAAAGCGGTCGCAGAGGCTGTTCGCGTTCGCAAGAGCGGCAATACCTACATCTTCGAGCTTGTTCGCTCCACTTACACCGGATGGGGACACAGCGAGGACGCTCCGCTTGTGCAGCGTAGCTATGACCGCTGGACGGCGTGCGGCGAGGAGCAGGACGAGGAGGGCGTGCATTTTTGCCCTGATACGCAGTACACGAAGGAGTATTTTGATCTCTACCTGACTCCGAAGACGCTGATGGAGGACATCAAACATCTGTGATGGAACAGCGGCGGGCTTACGCCCGCCGTTTCTTTTTTGCGAGCGGTTAGCAGATTTCGGAATCGTTCTGATATATGGCCGGGAGGCGATGAGCTTGAAATACTACGCGAGCTTTGAAAACGGAAAATCTCACATCAAGGAATACGATGAGGCGAACGGAATCCGTCGCCTGAACGCGACGACCGTAGCGATCTATCACGGCTCCGTCCTGGTGAGCAATCTTTTCGACACGCTGGACGAGTGCATCCGCGACTTTGGAGGCTACAGCAAGCCGGTTGTGCTGCCGGATGGAACGGAGATCATTCCGAGCGCGGTCAACTTTCCGAATGACTTCAACGCGCAATGCGAGGCGATCGGCTTGTTCCGCTGGCATCCCGGCATCACGGAGATCTGGCCGGGTGAGAAAGGATATGAGGAAGATTTTTCGGAACGGTTAGCAAAGCCGGTTTTCTTTCCGTAATAACACTGGGAGGTGGTTTGAATGAAGACCATAAAAGAAATCATCATCGAGCTGTTAGAGGCGCGAGGGGACTACAACATCAACATCATCGAGATTCAGCCGGAGACGGAGCGCCTAACGATTGCGCGCGTCTCCTACGACTGGAAGCTCAACTGTTGGGAAAAGCACGTTGAGCAGGATGTGTACGTCGTGCTCAAGGACAGCGGAGAATACGAGCTTGCCATATAGGAGGTATGTCAAATGACGACAAAGACGGATTTCCACGCTATCAGGGAGCTTCACGACGCTTATACACCCGCGCAGCGCGGCATCGTCAACGCGGAGGAGGCGAAAACGATCAGGCGGATTTTGGAGCTGGAAAGCCGCACGCCGATCGAGCTTTGCAACATCCGCGACATGGTGGTCATGCTCTATGGCGACTGGGGCGACACGGCGCGCGATGGAGGCAATATGGAGCGTTTCGATATGCTCCGCGACGCGATGAGCGCGATCACCTGCGTCATCGACGACGTAAAATTGGAGCGCGGAATGGAGGTCTGAACGATGGAACAGTTCACGCATGAGGAGCTGCGCTGGATCGTCAACGCGGTCGGCGCTGCGGCGAAGCGGATGGAGGAGGCGGAACAGAACACGGAGCTTTCCGATCTGGAACGCTCGCTGGCGCATCTGCGCAAGGAACAGTTGGACAACGCATGGCGTAAGCTGAACCGCGCGTTCGCGCAGGAGCACAAGCGCATTGCGATCAAGTAAAAAATCGGCCGGCGCGGTTAGCAGCTCGCGCCGGCTTTCTGTTATATGGATGGGAACCCAATTCAAGAAACGGAGGTTTTCACAATGAACAAGGTGAAACGTATCAAGATGGTCAAAGCGATGGAGTTCATCGCGCGACAGATCAACAACGAGTATATTTTTGAGGGCTGGCTGATGAATGGCGTCGCGGACGGAGACATCGAACCAGGTGATCTTTCGGTCAAGGAGGACGACGAAGATAATCTTGATTACTACATCAGTGACGAGCACTTTGCGGAGCTGATGGCCTGTTTTCTCCGCCGCATGGAAAACGCAAAGCGCAGCGGCGGTCTCTACTGCGACGGAAAGTGCAGCGCGGAGTAGGAGGAGCCATGCAATACTACCAGGCGACCGCGACCGGTCAATACTTCACCGCCGGAAAGCTCTATCCCGTTCTGGATTTCATCGAGGACGGCATTTTGACGGCGGACGACGAGAACAAAGAACACTATCTCAGCGGAAGCTATCTCATCGGGCATTTCCGCGCGGCAAGCGCCGAGCTTGTCAGGCTATTATCAAAACAGTAATCTCCTTTTTGGGAGGCCGTCGTGGTGGTCGGTCTCCCATTTTTATTTTTTTGGAACGGTTAGCAAATCTGAAGAACAATCTGTAATAAAGGTGGAAACATCAAAATTACAAGGAGGATTTCATCATGTGCAAAAAGAAAATCTGTACCGAGTGCGGCTGGAACGTCAATGTGGATGAGCTGCGCGAGATCGACACCGGACTTCCTACGGCGCGTCTGGTCTGTGATACCTGCGCCGGAGAGATGGAGGACAACGGCAAGCTCATTCGCTGCGAAGCCTGCGGCGAGATGTTTCTTGCTTCTTCCCTGCACGACGAAAAAATCTACGGTCAGAGCTTCACGGCTTGCCCGCACTGCGGCCGCGATGTGGTGGACGGCCTCAGCCGCGAGAAGTTCAAGGAGGAATACGCGCCCGACAAATTCGTCGCGATCGTCAACTACGTCAACGGCGAGGCGCGCGGGATGACCGTGGAGGCAAACAGTCTGGCGGAAGCGTACAGCCGTATCGTCGACTGTCACGTCAAGCGGAGCAACGCCGGAGGCATCCGGTCTATCGCCTGTTCGCAAATCCTGTGGGGCAAGGATGAGATCAAGGCAAGCGGGGAGGATGACGAGCCGCTGGAGTGCGGAACGACCGGCTGCGTCTACAACAACGACGGCGAGTGCCGTTTCAAGGCAGTTTTCGACCGCGCGCCGAAGATCACAGAAGAGGACGGATGTACGGAAGGCGTCTTCCCCGCCATGTTCTGAACGAAAAGGAGGAACAGCATGAACATCACAAAGGAACAGTTCAAAAATATCGTCAAGAAATACAGTACGCTCCTGGTGCTGGAGGATGACGTCGAAGCGGCTTTCGATTTCGTCCGCGACGTGCTGGAGGCGGAGGCGGACGCGATCAAGGCGGCGGAGCCGTATGCGACAAACACGATCGACCGCTATGAGTGTGCTGCCTACGAGGTCGGCGAGGTCTGCCGCGAGGTCACGAACGAAGAATTTTCCGAGGCCGGTTAGCAAACCGGCCTTTTCTTCTGTTATATAGACAGAATAGAAAGGAGGACAACATGGCACGCAAAGCGAGCGACTTCAGCCTTGGATACGGATTCAAGGGCAACGGCATGACGGTCTGGAACCGCCGCAAGATGGAGGGCGGCGACTACGAAACGGTCGCGCACATCGCGCATGACAGAACGGTGGATTTTTACAAGGACGATCTGCCGGAGGAGATCAAGGAGAAAATCAGGCACGTCGCGGCAACGTCCACGATGACGATCTCCGCCACGCAGGACGCGCCGGTGTTTTCTGTGCCGCCGATCAAATAAATTTAGAGCGCCGGTTAGCAGCCGGCGCTTTTCTTCTGTAGTAAGGGCAGAAAGGAGGCGCTGTCATGTATTCTTTTGAGAACGTCACAACAGCCTATCAATACCAGCTTGGAAAGCGGAGCAACTACGTTTCTTTTGAGGACGTGCCGAGTACCGCACAGGGATATGAGAGCTGCTGCAAATACGTCAACGCCAACGGTTTTCGCTACTTCCTCTCCGCGAACAACGAAAAGGACTACTTCCTTATGTGCGACGAGCGCGGAACCAGGTGGGCGGTCTGGTTCACGGTGGATGGCGACACGATCACGGTCATCAAGTCGACGTACAACGGCAGGAGTGAGAAAAACGCGAAGTATCACAAAAAATATGCAACCATTCTGGCGCTGATTCACTCCTGCATCAAATACGACGGTGTTGTGAAATATGTGGCGTATCGTGGAGCAGGAGCGGAGACGACGAGATGAAGCAGCACGCTTTTGAATGTTGGTCGAAACCGGAAGAGTATCCATACGAGGTTTGGTATACCACGCCGAAGCAGCACAGCAAGAAGTTCCGTTACTTCCGCGATTTGGATGAGCTGAAGGCGTGGTGCAAGCGGAACAAGGGCAAAGTCACGCTGCATTTTGCAAGCTGGCAGGCGTTTGAATTTATGAAACAATGAGGAGGAAGGAATATGGAACAGATCAACAAAGTGCGATACGATGACGACGGGCATGGTCGTAAATACGAGGTGTCCGTTCAGATCAGCGAGCCGACGCAGCGCGACCAGGAGGAATTTAATGCGCTGGGTTTCCACATCGACCTGTCCGACCGCGTTCGTATTTACGTCCAGAACAACGACCGCTACAAAAGCGGCTGCGCAAAGACCTTTATGGAGCGTGAAACCTTTGAGCGTCTTGGCGTTGACTACATCGCCGCGCACGCGAAGCTGGACAACTCCAGATACCTTGGTTTCATGGTCGTCATTTCGCAGAACGACTATTTCAACGATCTGAGCCGCAATCCTGAGAAGGTCATCCCCGTCCGCTTTGTCAAGACGGAGAACGGAACAGGCCGTGAGATTTACAGAGGCTTGGAAAACGACCGCTACTACGCCCGCGAGGTCTACTTCCCGCGCGAGAGCTGCGCGAAGTGGTTTTGCTATGGCAAAAACGCGAACGCCGGCGACGGAAATCTCCCGCGCCCCAACATCATTTTCGAGTGCGACGGGCAGCGCGAGAAGGTCACATACGACGACTGGAACGACGTCATGGCCTATTCCGGCACATTCAACGAGAATTTCAACCAGGCAGATTGACAAGATGTTGACAAATCCCGCCGTTTGGCGGGATTTTTTATCAACCGGTTAGCAAATTTCAGAATCGTTCTGTAATAACAGCGGGAGGTGTGTTATGAAGGACAAAGACGCTCAGGGCTTGGTCAAGTCCGTGTTCAAGTATCTGCTCTTAAAAAAGTGGAGAGTCGGAGAGTCAATCAACTTTGAATATGGGGATTGGCAGCTTACCATCAGACGCGAGAAGAACGAGTATGCACCTTTTCTTTTCGCCGTCGAAGGTCAAAAGCCCGTAAACGAGTGCGGAACCACGCAAACGATAGGACGCCGGTACTACATGCTGGAACGCGCTCTGCTACACATAATGAACAATTTCAACGAGAACGCCGCGATCAAAGACCGGTATGCGTCTATGAATGACGCGCTGGACAAAATAATAAATTGAGAGGTGCTGACCATGAAAATCTACAATCTGGTTCACCGCGATATGATCGGAGGATGCCCGCACGCATCCGCGCAGCCGTTCGCGAGCTATGATCTGGCGGCGGAGGAAATGCGCAAGCAGTACGATGAGACGATCGAAAACTGGAATCACGATACGAGCGATGACCGCGACGACTACCAGTGCAGAATCGACGCGGCGGAGGCCGGAGTCTTGGAGGGTGAGACCTATTCGCACTGGCACATAGAGGAATGGGATCTGGAGGTTTGAGAAATTTTGAGGAGCGGTTAGCAAATCGCTCCTCTTTTTCTGTAATAGAAACAGGAGGTGCTTTACATGAAAGTTTGACTGGTTTTCAAGAATTACACCACGTTGCAGGCCGTCAACGACGATCTGGAAATCGCGAGCATCGACGTCAGCGAGGTCGTCGCCGTCTGCAAGACGGAGGCTAAGGCAAAGAAGATGTGCGCGGAGCTGCAGAAACAGAACGATGCGAACACCAAGCTGTACGACGTCTATCCGGTCGAGTATGTCTGCGGCGCGTGGGAAATGGAATAAAGGAGGGCGCGAATGATTCAATTCGAGGACTATAAGCGTGATCTGGCGGCGGAACAGGCTGCTGCGGAGCGCGCTTACGAGGAAGAGCTGCGCAGCAAACCGCTGAACGCCTTGACGCCGCAGGAGATCGGTATTCTCTACGACCTCAATGAGAACTTCTGCGGCGTGGATGCGGATGTGGAGAAGCTGCGGCAGTACGCCGCGCTTAAGGATGCGGTCGTTCGTTTTGTGTCCGATTGCGCGGAGGCACACCAGCTCACGGAACATGAGCCGAACCAGGCGGAGCGTAACGCCATCATCCGGCTGGACGTCAAGACGATCACAACAATGAGCAAGGAGGAGTCCGCGCTTCTGGCGGACGCGCTGCGCGCGGCTGATTTCGTCGTCGTCAGCCTGGTCGATGACTACATCCGCTATTCTTTCTCCGTGGAAAACATCTGGAAATCTCATACGAAAGGTGCGATGTAAATGTTCGGTTGGTGCTACGATTTTACCGACTGGCGGAAATTTCTGAGGATGTGTCTTCCGCTGCGCAAGGCAAACCTTGCCACCGGCGAGGGACACGGACACGCGCGCTCTTCCAATCGTGAGAGACCGCCGAAGGACAGAGTGAAGAAAGCCCGCAAGCGGACGAAGATGAAAAAGGCGAGCAGACGCAGAAATCGCGGTTAGCAAATCACAGAAAACGTCTGTAAATAAGGCAGGAGGTGACGCCGAATGGCAAATAACGTGAGTGGTCTGCAACAACACGCTCAACCTCGCGCTTTCCAGCGCGAAGCGCACCTGGGCTGCTCGTCATACCGGCGATCTTCAGATGAAGCTCGCGGAGGCGCATCGCTGCCTTGATATGGCCGGCAAGTATATGGAACAGCTCGGCGTCTATGCCGACCAGCTCGCCAACACGACCGTCACGGATGCCGAAATCCAGAAGTTCCTCAACGAGCTGTTCCCGCTCAAGGAAGACGCGAGCGACCGCGAGAAAAACAACATCAAGACGATCAAGGATGAGTATATGGTCTGCTGGTTTGCACCCGACCTCTTGAAGTTCCGTAACTTCGGCTGGGGAGCGATCAACGCCATGAGCGACATGATCTCCCACAATGCGCCGCGCCGCCAGACGCAGAACTACCGCGAGAACAACTGGGGACGCATCATGGACGGTCACGTCCTCATGGACAAGCTCACCGCGATGGTCGCAGCGAAGGTCTGATAAAAAATATGAACGGGCGGTTAGCAAAGCCGCCCGTTCTTTCTGTAGTATTGGTGTCCAACAACACAATATAAGGAGGTACACACCATGAACGCCAGAAAGCCGCGCGAGATCGTCGCCGCCGTCTCCGGTATCTGTGACGGAGAGGAGTTCACAACAAAGCTCACGTTTCACCGCATTGATCCAGACAAGAGCGAACAGCACTACGGAAGCGGCGAGTATGTCCGCGTCACCGTCGACGGCCGCTCCGATCTGACGCAGCTTCTTGACAACCGCTACGCGCGCAAGAAGCTGGAAGACGTTGCAACGTCCTACATCGAGAGCTACTTTGGTTCCAACGCGCGGGAGTATTCTCTTCACTTCATCTACGATAAGAAAAAGGAGGTGCAGCATGGCGATTGAGCGTCAGTTTGTCAGCGTGAACGATTTGCGTTCCTGGCTTCGTCGTCGAGCGGATGAAACCGGAAGCCCCGAAGCATACGATGAGTGGCTGCGAAGCTACTTTGACGATGGCAACACGATCACGGTCAATGGAGTGGAGTACGATTACTGGGCGTGCTGGGAGCTGCTGTAACGGAATACGCGCAAGACGCCGGATTGCTCCGGCGTCTTTTTTTTATGCTTTGGTTAGCAGATTTCCGAATCATTCGGTAATAGAAGTGCGAGCTGACAAAATTTTGTACCGAGGAGGATTTTTTCAATGTTCCTATATAAAGAGGAGATAACCAGTGGGCGCAGATGGGAAAAGCCCGTCACTGAAAAGACGGTCGTTATCTCAAAAGGCGATCAGCCGATTGGATATCTCACCTGCATGACCTACGACGAGGACGGTCGCTTTGCCGTCGACCACTGGCACAAAGATACGCCGATTGAGGTGGCCTATTATACGGAGGTCAACGGACGCTATCGCAGGTCTAACAATATCGGATATGCCCGCAACATTGCGGAGGGCAAGAAAATATTTGCGGATTGGTACAAGGAGCATAGCGGCGAGGCACTTCGTTCGGATGTACGCGCGCTGCCCGCTTCGCCGGACGCCGAGTTCTTTCCGACGCCGACGCAGCTTGCCGGTAAGATGGCGAACATGATTGACTGGCATAAGGTCGAGACGTTTTTGGAGCCGTCCGCAGGTAAGGGCGACCTCATCGAGTGCGCAGTCAAGTGCTTTTACAAGAAAGGCGGATACCACTACCGCGACGATTGGTTTACGGAGCGATTTGACTGCATTGAGCGCGACGCGAATTTGCAGCTCATCCTCAAAGGCAAGGGCTACCGCGTGGTATCCGATGACTTTCTCACCTACTTCACGATGAAGCACTACGACGCGATTATTATGAACCCGCCGTTTTCCAATGGCGATGAGCACCTGCTCAAAGCGATTTCCATGCAGCGTGACAGCGGTGGACAGATCGTGTGTCTGCTCAACGCCGAGACCATCCGCAATCCGTACACCGACCGCCGCAAGGTGTTGCAGCAGCAGCTCCAGAAATACGACGCAAAGATCGAGTTTGTTTCCGGCGCGTTCTCCCGCGCGGAACGCCGCAGTGACGTCGAGGTTGCGATCGTCTATCTGAACATCCCGGAGCCGAGGCACGAGTCTCACATTCTGGAACAACTCAAGAAAGCGGAACGCGCGGAGGGTGAGGAGTACAACAACGAGGTCGAAGACCTGGTTGCCGGCGACTGGATCGACCAGATGGTTTCCGGTTACGAGATGGAGGCCAAGCTGGGCGTCGCGCTTATGCGCGAGTATAATGCGCTCGCGCCGTACATTATGAGCGGAACCGGTCAATACGACAAGCCGCTGATTCGTCTTTCCGTGAACGAACACGACTGCGATCATGCGACGAGCGATACGATCAATTCCTATCTTCGCAAGCTCCGTTACAAATACTGGGAGACGCTGCTTTCACGCAGGGAACTGACCGAGAAGATGACATCGCAGCTCCAGAACGAATACCACGACAAAATTCGGGAGATGCAGGACTACGATTTCAGCCGCTATAACATCAAGACGGTCATCATGGAAATCTCCGCGCAGCTCTCGCGAGGTGTGGAGGATTCGATCTACAAGCTCTTCGACGAGCTTTCCGCCGAGCACGCATGGTATCCGGAGTGCGCGAATAACATCCACTACTATAGCGGCTGGGCGACGAACAAGGCGCACAAGGTCGGCATGAAGGTCATTCTTCCGATCAACGGCTTCTACACAAAGTACGACGGAAAGAAGAAGCTGGAAGCGCGTGAGTTCTCACAGAAGATTGCCGACATCGAGCGTTCGCTGAATTATCTCGACCGTGGCGAAACGACTTCTTCGGTCGATCCGTACCGCGTTGCGCAGGTCGCGGAGGATTGCTGCCGCACGTCGATGGATTTCAAGTATTTCTCCGCAACGTTCTACAAGAAGGGAACCTGTCACATCAAGTTCAATCCATCCGCCGAGCGTCTGATCGACCGCCTCAACATCTTCGCGGCGCGCGGTCGTCAGTGGCTTCCGCCCGACTACGGAAAGAAGAGCTATGATGACATGGACGCGGAATCCCGCGCCGTCATTGATGAGTTCCAGGGACGCGAAGCGTATGAGGAGGTCATGCGCGCGCCACAGAACTACATCATCTCCCCCGCGACGTCCATGCCGCTTCTCACCGCATAATGGAAAATTTTGAGCGCCGGTTAGCAGCCGGCGCTTTTCTTCTGTAGTAAAAGCAGAAGGAGGGCTTGCTTATGCTTGTGAATTATGAGTCATTGACCGAGAAGAACAGGTTGTACGCTTTCACCTGTTATGTGCGGGACTGGAAAAAGCAAAACCCGGAAACGATCAAAAGAGACGGCGACGTTTTCAGCTATCGGACGAAGCGAGGTGTGGAAAAGCGTTTTGCCGTAACCAACGATAAGGATTACTCGATGAAGGTTCAGGGGTTTTATTTCAAAGAGATAAAGGAGGACGCACCATGTTGAAATCTGGAACCTACAAATGGGAGAGCGACGATGGCGGCATCTTCGGTGGCTACGTCCGCGTCAGAATGAAGGAGACGAGCGCGTCGTTCATCATTACGCTGGTGGAAAACGCCTGCAAATTCAACGCGCCGCAGCTTGACGCTTTCTTCCAGAAGTCTCCGCGCGTCGTCATCCGCAAGGATGGCAGCAAGCACGCGCTGAACATTTCCGGCGATGACTGGTTCTGTCTCTACCCATATCGCGTCGGCGTGCCGTTCGCGTTTCGTTATGAAGGAAAGGAATGACGCCATGAGACTGATGAAGGATTTGGAAGTGCTCGCCGCGCTGGAAAACCTGCGGTTGATGCACGAGAACGGCAAGGAGAGCGCCGACCTCGTTCTTCGCTTTGCAACTGCCGTTGTTGCGGAGGCAATGGGCTTCGGTGGTCGCGCCGACTGGACGCGCGTGCTGAAAAACGAGTGCCTGGTCAATTACGACGGATTCGGCGAGGATAAGGTCGAGATTGCGCGCCGCCACTACGAGGAGCTGGTCATCCCCTGTCAGAAAACGCTTGCCGTGCTGAGAAAATACGATCTATGCGGTCACGACGATCGCTTCTACTATATGTTCCTCGACCGCCTCAAGTCGGATTGCCTCTACTACCTCGGCAACGGAGGCCGTTACGCGCCGCACCTGTGGACGCATGATGAGCGTGAGCAGATCGAGCTGATGCGCGCCGTCTACGCGCTTTTGCCGGAGAAACCGGAGTGGTTGACGGCTGAGCAGATCGAGAACTTCGCGAAGGAGATGGGCGTGGAATGAGAAAAGTCACCTTTACCATCGACGACCATGCCTATTTCCAAAGGCTTTACAAATTGCCGCCGGAGCAGGCGGAGGCGATGTTTTCCGGCACGCGGGGCTTCCGCGCGACCTACGCGATCTTCTCCCGCGCGGAGGGCGATACAATCCCCGACCGCTGCGAGCTGACGGATGGAACCGGAGGGAAGATCGACCTCGACTCCCTCAACGCTTTTCAGCGCGGCGTCATTCTCGGCGAGTGCATGAGATACTTCGAGGGCGAGCTGCGAGACCGGAAGCCGACCGGCGTTTTGGAGATCAAAGAGGAAAAATTTTGATCGCGGTTAGCAACAGGCGGATTTTTTCTGTAATAAGAGAGGAAGGAGGCGAAAGCCATGACAAAGCTGGAAAAGAAACGAGCGACCGACCGCCGCGTGCTCTCGCACATGATGGAATCGAGCAACCACCCGAACGCCTTCACGCTCCGCCAGATGACCGCCATGATGCTTTCCGGTCACGCGCTGACGGAGGAGTACCTGTGCGAGGTGTATTCCAAGATTTTCGGTTATCTCGCGCTCGGCTATCCGACACTGGAAAACCTGCACTCGTGCATCCGTTCGCTCCGTTACTGCGAGCGGTTCGACGGAAACGGAAACTTCGTTGAGGCGTGGCTGAGCCTCGAATCGGACGGCACAACAGACCGCGCGCCGAAGGGCGAACGCTACCGTCTGACGCGCGATGAGGTAGAAAACCTCTGGCGTCTGGTCTATCCGTACAACAAGGAAGGAGAAACAAAATGAAAACCATTCTGGAAATGTCCCAGCAGCCGACGACCAAGCGCCGCACGATCGAGTACGGCACGAGCGGAAATAATGTCGTCCGCCACTACCACGACGTATTCCCCATCACGGAAACGCTCTTTGCTTCGGATTGCGGAACCAATGGCTACGGCGAGCGTGAGTTTGATCTTTTCGTCTTCTTCGACGGCGTGCCGGACGGCATGAAGGTGGAAAATCACACGATTTTCCGCGACCACATGACCGATGAGTATTACGCGAAAGCGGTCGTGAACGTTGGCTTGCAGTCCCGCGAGGCGTTTGTCTCCTCTTCGGATCAGGCGATGGAACGCAAGCAGTTCATCGGCAATGCCATCATCGAGTTCGTTCGCCAGTGGAACGCGGAGCGCGCCGCCGTCTACGAGAAGTACCGTGCCGCGTGGTACGAGCGCAAAGAAGAAGAGCGCCGCGCCCGCGAGGAACAGCGCCGCGCGGAGGAGGCGGAACGCGCGCGTCAGGCTATGGAGGAGGACGCTCGCGAGCGCGCGAAGTATCTCGGCTTTGCCGACGCCATGACGCCGATGCAGTTCGGGAAGCTCAGCAGCACGATGGAAAAGCTCACTCGCACCGTTGACTTCGGCGTCCAGACCAAGCGTGACTTCATTCTCTCCCTCGTCAAGGCCGGATGGACGCCCAACCGCCGCGACGACGTGACGACCTTCTACGGAAGCCGCTGGGACGTCAAAGAGAGCAAGCCCCGCACGGAATACCGCATGAAAAAAGACGGATTCAGTTATAAGGTCAGCAAAACCGAGTACGATTTTGCCATGTACCTGACGGAACACACCGACCGCTTCAATTAAGAAAGGAGAATGGAAGCTATGAACAGCATCATGGAAAATTTCGTCACGCAGGCGCTCGCGAACAACACGACCGGCTCGTTCATCATCGACAACAGCCCCATCGGAGAAGGTCGTCGCTGGTTCTTCACGCAGCTTACGCTTGGCGCGGCGCGCCTCATCTATGGCGACTACGCTCTCTGCGCGGAGGACGAGGTGCCGCACTTCTACGACGGTCTGCGCCTCAAGGCGGTCGTCGCGGATGGAACGGTCTGCCTTTTCGACAAGTATCTCTTCAACGTCCCCTACCTCGGCGGAGACCACGACATTCCCGACCATCTGGTCTTTGCGGAGGACGCCCGCGCCGAGATAGAGCAGTCCGCGATCGACAAGCTCTTCCCCGCTTGGCTGGAAGCGCTCGCGCCGGCGGACGTCAAGGAAACGGACGAGATCCGCTGCCGCCGCGCCGCCCGCAGCTTCGTGCTGTTTGGGACACCGTATGAAGAGCCGAAGATTTCCGAGGTCGTCCTGACGATGGATGATTTCGTTGCCGTGCTCTGCGGCTTCACGACGGCGGAGGACGTGGTGGATGCCTACCTGCACAAGGGAGATACCGAGAGATACTTTGCCTACCTCAAGCGCC
>CAMVGI010000002.1 GCA_947166955.1 uncultured Clostridia bacterium
ACGTTCAGCGGCGCAAGTCCGGCCTCCTCGCGCGCTTGCGCCGTTTCGCGGACCGCGTCGTGCGCGAAATTGTAGTAGTCGTTCCAGCGCCGCCACTCGTTTTCGCGCGCCGCGCGCTCGTCCTTTGCCTGCTGGAACAGCCACTCCGCCGTGGCGACGCGCCCCTCGCTCGTCGCGTAGTCATAGACGCGCCCCCGTTCATACCCCTCGGGGGTCGGGGTGCGTTTGAAAATCGACATGAATTCCTCCTTTTCGTTACCTGTCCCGCCGCGGCTGCCCGCGGCGTTTCCGATGCGGCTCCAGGCGGTCGATGAGCTTCGGGCGCGCGGTCTCCCCGGGCGCGCGCCCCGCCGCCGTCCGATACACGCAGAAGCCGCGCAGCGCGTCGGGCGCGTGCGTCAGCTCGTGCGGCTCGTTTCGAACGTCGTTCGGGCGCTTCTCGTCGTATTGGAGCAGTGGCAGCGTGCGGATGATGTTGCGGCAGCTTGAGAAAAACCGCAGCCGCGGCCGTTCGATCCCGTCCTCGCACACGCGGGGCTTGAGCCATTCCTTCACCGCCATCCAGCCGTCCACGCGGTCGTTGCCCGTCTTCGTGAGATAGACGCCGTGCTCCGCAAAAATGTCCGCGACGCTTCTGCCCGTCTCCTGCCGCGCGTTCCAGAGGTCGGGCGGCGCGAGATACGCCGTGATTTGCCGACCGTCCGCGAGCTTTTTTACCGCTTCCGCCGCCTCGCTGACGATGAGGCCGTCGTGCCCGTCGCCGAGGTCGCGCCCCTCGTAGACCTCGCCGACCACGCAGGCGTTCCCCGCGTCATCCGCGCCGATGAGCAGCGCCGCGAGCATATCGAGACCGTAGTCGAGCGTCACGTACCAGCGCCACCACGCGGGCGGAACGAACGGCTCCACGACGTGTTTCTCGCGGTCGAACTCGGTGAAATACCGTCCCGCGAACACGTCCCACCTGCCGTCGCGCCACGCCTCGCGCAGACCGTGCGGCAGATTGTCGAGCCGGCGGACGTACTCGGGGTCCTTCTCCATGAGGATGCGGTTGTCCGTCACCTTCGCCGGAATAAACACATAGTCCTCCGGCCTCTCTCCGCCGCGGAAATCGCGGTCGATAAAGAGGCGCTTCACCCACGCGTGCCCCACGCCGCCCGGATTGCAGGTGAGGTACATCCGCTTGGGCAGGTCGTTCGCGCCGCGCAGGCTTGCCGTCAGCGTCGCGTACTGGTACTCGGTGAAATGCGTCGCCTCGTCGATGAAGATAACGTCGTACTCCTGTCCCTGATACTGCCCGACGTCGCTTTCCGCGTCGCAGTAACCGAAAAGGATCAGGCTCCCGTTCGCGAACTCAAACGTCCTGTCCGTCGCGCGGTACTCCGCGACGCCGCGCAGCATCGCACGCATGGGACGGATATGGTTCTCGCGCAGCTCCGGCAGCGTCCGGCGCAGGATGAGGATGCGGATGCCCGCATATTTCGCCGCCATCAGCGCCGCCTTGTTCCGCACGCACCAGCTTTTGCCCCCGCCGCGCGCTCCGCCGTAACAAACAAAGCGCCCGCGCGCGTCAAAAAAGAGCTTTTGCTTCGGCTGCGGGCGTTCCAGGGCCCTACTGCGCAAGCGCGTCCGCCTCCTCCGAAAGCGTCAGCAGCACCCCGCCGTCCTCCGCGTCCCTCGGCGCGGCAAGCCCCAGCAGCTTGCCGATCTGCTCCAGCGCGTTCGCCGCACCGCGCGCATCGAAGGATTTCGGGTCGTCGTTCATGCATCGGTCGTAGATGGTTTCATAACGCGCGACCAACTCGTCCCGCGTCATCTCTCCCGCCGCTTTTTCCTCCGTGCCCGTCTTCCGTGCCGGAGCCTCCGCCGTCGACGGTTCTTTCGCCGCTTCCGCAGCGGTAGGCTCCCGCGCCCGCGCGCTCGTCTTCCGCGCCGCTTTCGCTTTTTCCTCCGCCTCCGGCGCCGCGTCGTCCGTTTTCTTTTTTCCCGCCATGCGTTTCCTCCTCTCGTCGGTTTCCCGCCCGTTCTGCCCGCTCTTTGTCGCCTATCAAGTTACCTTTTGGTCAAAGAGACCCCTCCCCGCGCAGTCGCGGGCAGACGGTTTCAGTTTTGCTCGCAAGCCGTTCCGTCATCGGTGTGCCTTCCCTCTCGGTCGGTATGCCGTTTTCGGCGGTAACTTTTAGAGCTACCCGTAGCATAGCACGCAAAAAGAATCTTGTCAAGTTATTTTTCTTGATTTTTTAAAAAATATTTGCTATACTCAAGTTACAACGATCGGGAGGTAGGCCCCATGACACTCGGAGAACGCATCAAAACGGCGCGCGAGGCGCTTCGCATGACGCAGGGCGAGCTGGGCGAGCGCTGCGGCACGACCAAACAGACCATATTCAAATACGAAAGCGGCGTCGTCACCAACATCCCGCTCGACCGTCTTGAGCAGATGGCGCAGACGCTTGAGGTAACGCCGGGCTACCTGACCGGCTGGGCGGAGGACGCGGCGGAGCTGCCGGAGCGCCTTGCCGAGTTGGCGGAGCCGTTCGAAAAGCTAAACGACGACGGGCAGGACAAGGTCGTCGGCTACACGAACGACCTTGTCTCCAGCGGACGCTACGCCCGCGTCGAGCCGGCAAGGCGCAAGGTCGTGGCGTTCCCGAAGGCGAAGCGCCGCGCGGACGGCTTTACAGAGCTGAAGGTCTACGACCAGCCCGCCGCCGCGGGCCTCGGCAACTACATCGACACGCCCGTTTCGCGCCTGGAGCAGTATCCCGCGGAGCTTGTGCCGGAGGGCGCGGAGTTCGGCGTACGCATCGCGGGCGACTCGATGCAGCCCGACATTCCGAACGGCTGCACGGCGTTCGTGCGCCCGACCCCCGCGGTCGAGCCGGGCGAGATCGGCATCTTCGTACTCGACGGTCAGGCGTACTGCAAAAAACTCATCGCCGACCACGCGAAGCGCCGCGCGCTGCTGCGCTCGCTCAACCCGAAATACGCCGACATCGTTGTGGAGGACGAAACGCGCCTGCGCACCCTCGGCAAGGTGCTGGGACACTATCCGGAGTGAGAAGAAGGACGGGCGGAGCCTTGCGGCTCGCGTCCGTCCTTTTTATTGCTTCTCACAAACACAGCCTCACGACCTCCTCCGGCGTGTCGGCGATGACCTCCGCGCCCGCGGCGGAAAGCGCCGCGCGGGAGCGGAAGCCCCAACTCACCGCGATGAGGGGAAGTCCCGCGTTTTTCGCGGTCAAAACGTCCACCTCGGAATCTCCGACGTACACCGCGCCGTCCTTCGCCGCGCCCAACGCTTCCAGCGCCGCGAACACGGTGTCGGGCGCGGGCTTGCGGCGGCGCTCCGGCGTCTCGCCAACGGCGACGGGGATGAGCGAGGCGAAATGCTCCCCGTTGAGAAGCCGCACCGCCGCGTCCGGCTTGTTGGACACGACCGCGAGCTTTTTCCCCGCCGCGGAAAGCTCGCGCAGCATCTCCGCAACGCCCGCGTAGGGCGTGGTATGGTCGCGGCAGTGCGCGGCGTAATGCGCGCGGTAGCGCGCGAGCGCGTCCGCGAGCGTTTGCGCGTCCGTCCCCTCGGGCAGCGCGCGGCGGATCTGGTTCTCCGCGCCGTTGCCGACGTAGGAGCGGATCTCCTCCATCGTGCGCTCGGGATACCCGAACTCCCGCAGCACGGCGTTCGTGCTCGCCCACAAATCGCGCAGCGTGTCGAGCACGGTGCCGTCCATATCGAACAGGATGGTCTCAAAGCCCATTCCCTTATCTCCTCCTTGCATTATCCTTTATCTTTGATATAATAGGAAGTCGAAGACATCATAACATGGGAGGGTATTGTCATGCAAGAGCTTGAACGTCAGTATCACATCCACTGCGCGCCCGGCGAGGTCGGCCGCTACGTGATCCTGCCCGGCGACCCGGGCCGCTGCGCGGCCATCGCCGCCTATTTCGACGACGCCAAGCAGGTCGCGCAAAACCGCGAGTACAACACCTACACGGGCACGCTGCTCGGCGAAAAGGTCAGCGTCTGCTCCACAGGCATCGGCGGCCCGTCCGCCTCGATCGCGATGGAGGAGCTGCACAAACTCGGCGCGAACACGTTCATCCGCACGGGCACCTGCGGCGGCATCGACTTAAGCGTCAAATCCGGCGACATCGTCGTCGCCACCGGCGCCATCCGCTATGAACACACCTCCATGGAATACGCGCCCATCGAATTTCCCGCCGTTGCGGACTTCGGCATCGCCGCCGCGCTCACCGAGGCGTCCAAGGCGCTCGGCTACACGACGCACACGGGCGTGGTGCAGTGCAAGGACAGCTTCTACGGACAGCACAGCCCCGAGGCAAGTCCCGTGTACTATGAGCTTTTGAACAAGTGGGAGAGCTGGAAGCGTCTCGGCGTCAAGGCGAGCGAGATGGAGTCCGCCGCGCTGTTCGTCGTGGCGGCGGCGCTGCATGTGCGCTGCGGCTCATGCTTCCATGTCGTGTGGAATCAGGAGCGCGAGAAGGCGGGTCTCGATCAGGACATGAGCGAGGACACCTCCGCCGCCGTCAAGGTCGCGGTCGAAGCCTTGAAGCGCGTCATCGAGCAGGACAGGGCGGCGAAATGAGCGCGGGAAAGGTCATCGGCATCCTCGGCGGCATGGGGCCGCTGGCCACCGCCGACCTCTACCACAAGCTCGTGCTGCACACCGACGCCGAGACCGATCAAGACCACCCGCGCGTCGTCGTCGACTCCAACACCGACATTCCCGACCGCACGGCGGCGCTGCTGCGCGGCGGCGCCGACCCGACGAGCGAGCTTCAAAAAAGCGCAAAGCGCCTCGTGAGCGTCGGCGCGGAGCTTATCATCATGCCCTGCAACACCGCGCACGGGTTTTACGACGCGGTCGCCGCCGCGGCGGCGGGCGTTCCGGTGCTGCACATGCTCCGCCTCACGCGCGACGCGCTCGTTTCCCGCGGCGTCAAAACCGCAGGACTGCTCGCGACCGACGGCACGGTGGAAACAGGGCTTTACCAAAGCGCGTTCGAGCAAAGCGGGATCGCGCTGCTCACGCCGGACGCGGAGGGGCAGGCGGCGGTGATGGACGCCATCTACAACGGCGTCAAGGCGGGCGACCTCGCGCCCGACGTATCGGCGCTGCGGCGCTGCTGCGAAGCGCTTCTCTCGCTCGGCGCGGAGACCTTGATCCTCGGCTGCACGGAGCTTCCCCCCGCGTTTGAGCTTTACCGTCTCGACTATCCCGCGACCGATCCGACGCTGGAGCTTGCGCTCGGCGCGCTCCGTTTCGCTGGTCTCAAAACAAAATAGAAAACAGGAGGGCAAGCCCATGAGCTATGCCGACCAAGTCTTTCGCCGCACCTGCCTCGACATTCTGGAAAACGGCGTGCGCGACGACAACCTGACCGTCCGCCCCCATTGGGAGGACGGCGTCCCCGCGCACACGATCAAGAAATTCGGCGTCGTCAACCGCTACGATCTCTCGCAGGAGTTCCCCATCATGACGCTGCGCCGCACCTATTGGAAAAGCGCCGTGGACGAGCTTTTGTGGATCTGGCAGAAGAAGTCCAACAACATTCACGACCTCTCCTCCCACATTTGGGACGCTTGGGCGGACGAAAACGGCAGCATCGGCAAGGCGTACGGCTATCAGCTCGGCGTGAAGCACCACTACAAAGAGGGCGACATGGACCAGGTCGACCGCGTGCTCTACGACCTCAAGCACAACCCCGCCTCGCGCCGCATCCTCACAAACATCTACAACTTCGCCGACCTGCACGAGATGGCGCTTTATCCCTGCGCGTACTCGATGACGTTCAACGTCAGCGGCGATACGCTCAACGCGATCTTGAACCAGCGTTCGCAGGACATGCTCGCGGCGAACAATTGGAACGTGGTGCAGTACGCGGTGCTCGTGCACATGTTCGCGCAGGTTTCCGGTCTTCGCGCGGGCGAGCTGGTGCACGTCATTTCCGACTGCCACATCTACGACCGCCACATCCCCATCATCGAAAAGATGCTCAAAGAGCCGGAGCATGCCGCGCCGAAATTCAGCGTCGACCCCTCGGTGACGGATTTCTACGCCTTTACGAAGGACAGCTTCAAGCTGGAAAACTACGAATATTCTCCGTTTGAGGAGAAAATCCCGATTGCAATTTAAGGAGTAATCAAGAATTATGGAAGCCATCGTCTGCATCAGCAAAAATTGGGGCATCGGCTGCGACGGACAGCTCTTGTTCCACCTCTCCGCCGACATGAAGCGGTTCCGTTCGCTCACCCTCGGCAAGACCGTTCTGCTCGGCTCGCACACGCTCGCCACCTTCCCCGAAGGGAAACCCCTGCCCGACCGCCGCTGCATCGTCTTCACGCGCAGCGAAACGCCGATCGAGGGCGCGGAGGTCGCGCACACGGTCAGCGACGCGCTCGCCCTCGCGGGCGAGGACGCCATTGTCATCGGCGGCGCGACCATCTACACGCTGCTGCTGCCCTACTGCGAGCGCGTAAAGGTCACGAAGGTCTTCGCCGCGCCGAAGGCGGACAGCTTCTTCCCCAACCTCGACGCGCATCCCGATTGGCGCGTCGATACCCAGAGCGAGATCATGGAGGAGAACGGAGTCAAATTTCAATTCATCGACTATGTGAAGAAATAAGCGCATGCCAAGTCTGTCCACCGACGTTCAATACATCAAAGGCATCGGAGAGGCCCGTGCAAAGTCCCTGCGAAAGCTGGGGATCGTCGATTTGCGCGGGCTTATCTCCTATTTTCCGCGCGCCTACGAGGACCGTCGGGAATACCGCCGCATCGCCGACCTCGTCGTCGGCGAGAACGCCTGCGTGCGCGCCGTCGTCGCGAGCGAGCCGAAGCTCTCGCACATCCGCAAGGGCCTCGACCTCGTGAAGTTCCGCGTCGCGGACGAATCCGGCCTGCTCGACCTCACCTACTTCAATCAAAGCTACCTCAAAAACACGTTCCGCACGGGCGAGGAGTACGTTTTCTACGGCAAGGCGGAGGGGAACCTGCTCAAAAAGCAGATGACGAATCCGCTCTATGAGCGCGAGGGCGAAAACCGGATCACGGGGCGCATCATGCCCGTCTATCCGCTCACGGCGGGCGTCAGCCAAAGCCTCCTGCACAAGTCCGTCCGTCAGGGATTGGACGCGTGCGCCGACGAGCTCCCCGACGTTCTCCCCGAGGACGTGCGGCAGGAGTATCGGCTCTGCCACATCCGCTACGCCTACGAAAACGTCCACTTCCCCGCGGACGACGAGGCGCTTGCCGTCGCGCGGCGGCGGCTCGTATTCGAGGAGCTGTACCTGTTGACGCTGGGGCTGCGTCTGCTGCGCGAGCGGCGCGGCGCGGAAAGCGGGCAGAAATGCGAAGCCGTTTCCCTCGCGCCGTTTTACGCCGCGCTGCCATTCCGGCTGACCGGCGCGCAGGCGCGCGCCGTCGAAGACTGCGCGCGCGACATGGCCTCCGGACGGTCGATGAACCGGCTCGTACAGGGCGACGTCGGCTCCGGCAAAACGATGGTCGCGGCGGCGGCGGTCTGGTTCGCCGCGCAAAGCGGGCTGCAATCGGCGCTCATGGCGCCGACGGAGATCCTCGCGGAGCAGCATTACAAGACCCTCGCGCCGCTGCTGGAGTCTCTCGGCGTCCGCTGCGCGCTGCTCACCGCCTCGACGACGGCGAAAACGCGCCGCTCGATCGCGGAGCAGCTGCAAACGGGCGAGATCGCGCTCGCCATCGGCACGCACGCGCTGCTCTCGCCCGACGTACGGTATCAAAGGCTCGGCCTCGTCGTCACGGATGAACAGCACCGTTTCGGCGTCGATCAGCGCGCGCTCCTGAGTGCGAAGGGTGAAAACCCGCATCTGCTCGTCATGTCTGCGACGCCCATCCCGCGCACGCTTGCGCTGATGATCTACGGCGATCTCGACGTCTCGATCATCGACGAGCTGCCCCCCGGGCGGCAGAGCATCGACACCTATGCGGTGAATTCCTCCTATCACAAGCGCATTTACGACTTCCTGCGCAAGCAGGTCGAGGGTGGGCGTCAGGCGTACGTCGTCTGCCCGATGGTCGGTGAGAACGACGAGCTGCCCGACGAGCGGAAGGCGGTCGCCGCCTATGCCGAAAAGCTGCAAAAAGAGGTGTTCCCCGATTTGTCCGTCGCCCCCATCCACGGCAAGATGAAGCCGAAGGAAAAGGAGGCGGTCATGCGCGATTTTTCGGCGGGGAAAATCGACGTCCTCGTATCCACCACGGTCGTCGAGGTCGGCGTGGACGTGCCGAACGCCTCGGTCATGCTCATTGAAAACGCCGAATGCTTCGGGCTTTCGCAGCTCCATCAGCTGCGCGGGCGCGTCGGGCGCGGGAAGCACAAATCCTACTGCATCCTCGTCTCCGACAGCAAAAGTGAGGAGACGAAACGCCGCCTCGCGGTGATGACGAAGACGAACAACGGCTTTATCATCGCGGAGGAGGATTTGAAGCTCCGCGGCCCCGGCGACTTCTTCGGCTCGCGCCAGCACGGACTTCCGTCGCTGCGCGTCGCCGATCTCACCTGCGACATGGAGCTGCTGCACGAATCGCGCGCCGCGGCGGAGGCGCTCGTTGCCGGCGACCCGACGCTCGCCGCGCATCCGGCGCTTCTCGCGCGCATCCGCGAGCTGTTCGAGCTCAACGCCGGCGCAATGAATTAAAGGGCAAAAAGGAAGCGTTCCCCGCTTGGGAACGCCTCCTTCTTCTTTGTTCAAATCAGCCTCGTGCTTCCGACGTTGCGCACCTGCACAACATGGCAGCGGCCCTTGCCGAACTCCGCTTCCATTTGGGAGACGAAATCGTCCAGCCGATCGAGCGGCACATACGCCTGCGCCGTTCCGGCGAAGCCGCCGCCGTGGACGCGCGCCGCGCCCGATTCGCTCGCCAGCTCGCGCGCCCTGCGAATGACGCGCAGCAGCCTGTCGCCGCCCGGGCGGTCAATCGACACGTTTTGCAACTTCTTTTCCGACGACTCGCCCGATTCGCGCACCAGCGCGAGATACGCCGCAAAGTCGCCGCGCCGGAGCGCCTCATACTCCGCGGCCGCGCGCTTCGTCTCGGCGAAGAAATGCTCGGCGCGCAGCGTCGGACGTTCGCCGCATTCCGCGAGCACACGCTCCCGCTCGCGCAGGAACCGCGCCTCGTCCACGTCGCGCAGCCGCTCTTTCCCGAAGAACGCCGCAACCGCGCGGCACTCGCCGGGGATCGCGGCATACGCGTCGTCCAGATTCGCATGGTTCGCGCCGCTGTCGATGATCACAAGCGCGTAGCCCTCGCGCGCGAAGTCCACCGCGCACTGCCGCACGGCCGGTTCCTTCGGGTCGGCAAAGTCGATGCCGATGACGCCGCCCGTGGCGCACGCCATCTGGTCCATCAATCCGCAGGGCTTGCCGTAGAACACGTTCTCGGCATACTGCCCGATCTGCGCGTTCTGCGTGGAGGTCAGCGCGCCGCCGCAGCTCAAATCGTTCACGATCTGTCCGACGAGCACCTCGAACGCCGCGGAGCTGGAAAGCCCCGAGCCGCGCAGCACCTGCGTCTCCGTATAGGCGTCGAAGCCGCTGACCGTGTAGCCCAGTTCCGTAATGCGCGCGGCGACGCCGCGCACCAGCGACGCCGAGTTTCCGCGTTCGTCGGCGTGCGCCGCCGTATCGCGTCCGTCCACCTCCACGGCGTTGTGGCCCTTGGAGAGCACGCGGATCATGGCGTCTTCGTTGCGCGCGACGCAGCCGAGCGTGTCCATGTCCACGCTTCCGGCAAGCACGCAGCCGCCCTGATGGTCGGTATGGTTGCCGCCGAGCTCCGTGCGCCCCGGCGCGCTGAAGATCATCAGCTCGCGCGTCCCGTCGGGATCATAGTGTTTCAGGAATCCCTCCGTCACGGACTCGACGCGCCGGTAGATCTCATCCATCGGGCGGTTTCCGTAGACCGTGCGAAGCGTCTCGTCAAACCGCCCGTCGCGGAGCGATCGCAGCAGTTCCTGTGCGCGCATAAGTCTCCCCCTCCTGCGCTTTCGCGCGTCCGCCGTCAGCCCGCCTTTGCGTTCTTGGCGGCCTCTTCCTCTTCGAGCATGCGGTAGGCGACCTTGCCCACCATCGTCTTGGGCAGTTCCTCGCGGAATTCCACGTCATAGGGCATGGCATACTTTGCGATGTGGCGCCTGCAATGCTCCAAAATGGAGCGTTTGGTCTCATCGTTCGGCTGGTAGCCGGGGTTGAGCTTGACGAAGGCCTTGACCTTGTGCATACGGTAGGCATCCGGCACACCGATGACGCAGCTCATCTGCACCGCCTCGTGCGCGTCAAGGATGTTTTCGATCTGCGCGGGGTAGACGTTGTAGCCGGAGGAAATGATCATGCGCTTGGCGCGGCCGCGGAAGAACACGAAACCCTCGCTGTCCATATAGCCGAGGTCGCCGGTATAGAGCCACGTAAGCCCGTCCGCATGCTTGCGCAGGGAGTTCGCGGTCTCCTCCGGCTGGTTCATGTACTCCCGCATCACGGTGGGGCCGGAGATCACGATCTCGCCCTCCGTACCGTAGGGCACCTCCTTGTCCGTGCCCGGCTCGACGATCTTGAAGTAGGTATCGGGGAACGGAAGCCCGATGCTTCCATCCTTATGCATATGCGGCGGAGTGAGGCAGCAGGCGCAGACCGTTTCGGTCGCGCCGTAGCCCTCGCGCACCTGAACGACCGCCTTGTGGTCGTAGAGATACTTGTCGAATTTCTTCTTCAGCTCGATGCTGAGGCTGTCGCCGCCGGAGAACACGCCCTTGAGGCTGGAAAAGTCGGCGTTCTCCATTCCCGGCAGGCGCAGCAGCGCCTCGTAGAGCGTGGGCACGCCCGCGATGAAGTTGCAGCGCCGCTTTGTGATCTGCTTGGCGTAGCTCTTGGGCGTGAAGCGCGGGATGAGGATGCAGCTTCCGCCCTGCGAGAGCATCGAATGGACGCACACGCCCAAACCGAACCCGTGGAACAGCGGCATGGCGGCGAGCATCTTGTCGCCGGGGCGGAACATCGGATTGGTCGCGATGATCTGCTTGCCGAGCGCGTTGAAGTTGCGGTTGGTGAGCACGATGCCCTTGGTCGTACCGGTCGTTCCGCCGGAGTAGAGGATCACAGCGGGGTCTTCGCCGCGGCGCGGCACCTTGTAGGTCTTATAGAAGCACGAGCGGCTGAGCCTGAGGAAGTCCTTCCACATCAGCACCGGCGCGTCGTATGGGATCTTCTCGATCTTGCGTCCCTCGGTGAGCATATAGCCCGCGCGGATGGGCTGGGAGAGCGCGTCCTTCACGGAGGCGATCACGATGTTGACGACCTTGGTGTTCTTGCGGATGCGCTCGAACTTGTCGTAGAATTGGTCGAGCGTAATGGCGAGCACGCTTTCGGACTCGTTGAGGTAAAACTCGATCTCCTTCTCGGCGGAGAGCGGATGGATCATGTTGGCGATCGCGCCGACGAGGTTGACCGCATAGAACAGGCAAACCGCCTGCGGGCAGTTGGGCATCGAGATGGTGACGCGGTCGTTCTCGCGGATGCCGATGGTCTTGAGCGCCTTGGCGCAGCGCTCGATCTCGGCGAGCATCTGGCGGTAGGTGGTCTGTTTGCCCATGAAGGTATAGGCGATGTAGTTGGGATACTGCGTCGCGATCTTCTCGACCGCCTCGAACATCGTACCGTCGAAGTAATCCAGATGGAACGGCACCTCGCCGAGATGGTCCTTCCACGGCGCCTTCACCGCAAGCTCACTCATAGGCAACCTCCTCAGCCAGCGGCTTTTCCAGCTCCTCCGGATGCTCCAGCAGATACTTGAGCAGCCGGATGCTCTTCGTGTAGTAATACCCGTCCGCGATACGCTCGTCGACGGTGAGGCCGAGGTCGATCGACTCGTACATCTTCACAAACCCGTCCTTGTTATAAAGCGGCGTCCAGCGCTTCTCGCCGATGATGACGAAGATCGACGCCGTGCCCCACGTGGAGAGGTGGTGATAGCCGCACTTGAGCTTGATCGAGCCGAGGTTGGAGATGAACACGCTCGCGTAGTTCGGGTCGTCCGCGATCAGCGAATCCGGCACCCAGCCGTGCTTGTCGAGGAACATCAGGAAGTGCAGGATCGCCTTGGACAAAAACCGCGGCATGCGGTTAAAGAGGTCCATGCTGTCGTCGGTGGAGTTCTGCTTGCCCGAGCGCGTGGAGCGCACGATGTCGCGGATCTTGTTGTGCAGGGTATCGACGGTGTCCTCCGGCTTCGCTTCCAGAAACGCCATCTTCTCCTCGCTCTCGTCGGAGAATTCCTTCTTCACGACGAACGCGCTCGTGACCTTGTCGCGCTGGTAATAGTTCCCGTTCACGTAGAAGCGGTTGAGCTTGGGCCGCAGCGTAACGGTCTTCACAAGCGCCGCGACGATGACGTGGAAAAACGTGTATTTGAAATCCACGTCCCCCGCGTTCTTCTTTTCGATATACGCGTTGATGTTTGTCAGGTCGATGCGTTCGGAAATATACGCCTCGTTGTCGGGGCGGCTGGGATAGACGACGCCCATGACGAAATGCAGCGCGTCCTCGCGGCGGATGAGCGTCGCGTCCTTGCGGTCGCCCCAGCGTTTTTTGATCGGTTTTTCTGCCATCGGTTTCTCCTTAGGGGATAAAGTTTTCAAAAATCGGCTGCGCGCCCTCCGCCTCGGCGGTCTCCATGTCCTCGCGCGAGCGGATGGTCCAGTAATAGATATCGACGCCGCCCGCTTCCTTCACGCGCCGCAGGCTGGGCGCGTCGCGGTGCGCGAAGTTGAAGGAGACAAAGTGCGGCTCCGTCTGCGCGTTGAACGCCATCTCCGTAAGGGCGCGGTCGGTCTCCGCGCCCATGCCGGCGGAATCCTTCGGCGTGCGCAAAAAGTCCTGTGCAAGCTGCCCGCGCACGATCTCCGGGCGGTTCGCCCTGAGCCACAGAAGGCAGCGCGGATCGAACGACTCCGTCACATAGGGCACGTGGTACTTGTCCAGCTCCTCCACCGTGCGCGCGCTCAGCGCGTCGCTGTTCTCCCGCCAGGATTTGAGTTCCACAAGAAGCGGAAGGCCCGTGCCCTCATAGAGCGCGAGTACGTCGCAAAACTGCGGGATGGTCTCCTCCGTGCCGCCGAGCTTGTATTCAGCAAGCTGCGCGGCGGTCAGATCCTCGATCACGCCCTCGCGCCCGGTCATGCGCTTTAAGTCGGAATCGTGAAACACGGCGAGCGCTCCGTCCGCGAGCAGATGCACGTCCAGCTCCGAGGGGAAGCCGTGTTCCACGGCGCGGCGAAACGCCGCCATGGAATTTTCGGGGATGCCGATGCTTTTGTCGTGCAGCCCCCTGTGCGCGTAACGATGGTGTGCCATATCAATCATCTCCCATATCCTCGAATGCGTCGAGTCCCTTCTTCGCCTCCACCTTCGCGTCGCCGTGGCGCACAAAGAGCATCGTCACGAAGCTGCACGCCACGAAAAACGCCGCGTAGGGAAACAGCACCTTATAGCTCACATGGCGCATCAGCGTGCCCGCGACGATGGGCGTCACGACCTGCGCGGCCATGGACGCGGTATAGTAATAGCCGGTGAACTTTCCGATGTCGCTGCCCTTGCACATCTCCACGACCATCGGCAGCGAGTTGACGTTGATCGCCGCCCACGCGAAGCCCACGCAGGCAAACACGGCAAACATCACCGCGTTGATGGAGGAATAGGTCGTCGTGAGCACAAAGCCGAGCAGGAAGCAAACCGCAAGCACCACGACGCCGCCCATGATGGTCTTCTTGCGCCCGATCTTCGAGGCAAGCTGGCCGATGGGAATGTACGAAATGATCGCACCGCCGGTCGCAATGAGCAGGCAGGTCGACGCGCCGCCGAGACCCTGTCCCATCACGACGTCGACATAGGTGGTGAACCACGTCGTCACGCCGTTATAGCCGATGAACCAAAGCGCGATGGACGCGAGCAGGAACCCAAGGCTCTTTTTGACGGGCGCGGGCAGCACCTCGTTGCCGCTGCCGTCGTCCGTCGCGAGGTTCCACTCGGGATGCTCCGCCTCCAGTGCCTGATTCGCCGCCGTGAGCGCCGGCTCCTTCACGGTGAGAAACAGCGCCGCCACCGCGACGAACATGATCGCGGACACGATGACGAACAGCGGCTGATAGTTCACATGCGCAAGCCCCTGCACCTTCGCGTTGGGATACATCACCGCCGCAACGCCGAGGTAAATGATACCGCCGACCGCGCCCATGAGGTTGATAACGGCGTTTGCCTTCGAGCGCAGGGGCTTGGGCGTCACGTCCGGCATCAGCGCCACCGCAGGCGAGCGGTACGTGCCCATCGCAACGAGCAGCAGTCCCAGCACGATGACGAACGACACGGTCTTGAGCGTGCTCGGCGCGGCGTAATAGCCGTTGTCGAGCAGCGGCAGGATGTTCATCAGGATCACCGCGCAGCCCGTGCCGAACAGGATATAGGGCATACGCTTGCCGAGTTTGGTGTTCGCCTTGTCCGAAAGCGTGCCGAAGAACGGCAGCAAAAACAGCGCGAGGATATTGTCCGCCGCCATGATCGCGCCGGAGATCGTTTCGTTCATGTGGAACGTCTTGGTCAAAATCAGCGGCACGATGTTGTCATACATCTGCCAAAACGCGCAGATGGACAAAAACGCAAGGCCGACAAGCAAGGTGCGCGGATAGTTCAGTTTGTCGCTTCTTAGCTTCATATCGCCGTCTCCTTATACGTTGAAGCGGAAATAGATCATATCCCCGTCCTTCACCACGTAGTCCTTGCCCTCGGAGCGCAAAAGCCCCTTCTCCTTCGCCGCCTGCACGCTGCCGCAGGCGATCATGTCGGCAAAGTTGATGGTTTCGGCGCGGATGAAGCCGCGCTCGATGTCGCTGTGGATCTTGCCGGCGGCCTGGGGCGCCTTGGTGCCGTTCACGATCGTCCACGCACGGCACTCGTCCTCGCCGTAGGTGAGGAACGAAATAAGTCCCAGCAGCGTGTACGAGCATTGGATCAGCCGGTCGAGTCCGGATGCCTCGACGCCGAGCTCCTCCAGGAACATGGCACGCTCATCCGGCTCCAGCGCCGCGATCTCCTGCTCCAGCTTCGCACAGATGGGAAGCACCTGTGCGCCCTCCCGCGCCGCGCGCTCGCGCACGAGCTTGAGATACGCGTTGCCGTCTTGGTTCGCGAAGCCGTCCTCGTCCATGTTCGCGGCGTAGATGACCGGCTTGAGGCTCAACAGCTCGGCGGTCGAGACGAGCTTCTCGTCGTCGGCGGAAAGTCCAGCCTCAGCGACAAACGTACGCGCGGACTTGCCCGCGTCAAGATGCTTCGCGAGCTGCGCGAACAGCTCCGCCTCATGGGCGGCCTGCTTGTTGCCGGACTTTGCGTTCTTCGACGCCTTCTCCGCGCGGCGGTTCGCCATTTCGAGGTCGGCCATAATGAGTTCGAGGTCGATGGTCTCGATGTCGCCGATGGGGTCGACGGGGACGTTCTGCGTCGCGTCCGCGACGACGTGCATGATGTTCTCATCGTCAAAGCAGCGCACAACGTGCACGATGGCGTCGGTGCGGCGGATGTTCTCCAAGAACTTGTTGCCCAGCCCCGCGCCGTTGCTCGCGCCCTTGACAAGCCCCGCGATGTCGACGAACTCGATGACGGCGGGCGTCTTTTTCTTCGGCTGGTACATCTCGGCAAGCTTGTCGAGCCGCGCATCCGGCACGGCGACCATGCCGACGTTCGGCTCGATGGTGCAGAACGGATAGTTGGCGCTCTCGGCGCCCGCGTTGGTGATGGCGTTGAACAGCGTGCTCTTGCCGACGTTCGGCAATCCCACGATACCTAATTTCATTTTCTTTCCTTCTTCCCTTTATTTTCAAGGCTTTCCGGCGTTTTCTCTGGTTTTTACGCCATTTTGTCGTTTGTGCAGAGCCTTCTTTCGGCAGATTTCCGGGTTGTCCGCAGTTCAAGTCAGTATATCATACGTATTTATATGAAGCAAGCCCCCAATTTCACAAAGAAATGCGTGCAAATGCCCCGCCGCCTCGGCGACCTTGCCCTTGCAACCGGATTTGGTTTGTGGTAGACTATATAAGTTAAAGTATGTCTATCGGAGGGCCCTCATTTGGAACGCAGTCAGGTGCTCGTGAGCGCGGAAGAACTCGCGCGGCAAAAGGAATATATCGGAAAGGTCCGCGCGATCACGGACGTGCTGCGGCGCGCGCCGACCGCGCTGGTGGACACGTTCGGCTGTCAGCAGAACGTTGCCGACGGCGAGGTGCTCGCGGGCATGCTCAAAGAGATGGGCTTCGAGTCGGCGCGGGACGCATCGGACGCCGACGTGGTGCTTCTGAACACCTGCGCCATCCGCGAGCACGCGGAAAAACGCGTGTTCGGCGAGCTGGGCGAGCTGACGCACACGAAGGAGGCAAATCCCGAGCAGATCATCGTGCTGTGCGGCTGCATGGCGCAGCAAAAGCGCATCGCGGATAAAGTGAAGGAAAGCTACCGCCACGTCGACCTCGTACTCGGCCCGCAGGCGGAGTGGCGGCTGCCGGAGCTTCTTTACGGCGTGCTGACGGAGCATAAGCGCGCGTTTTCCATCGACGACGAGCACGGGCGCATCGCCGAGGGCCTTCCGGTAAAGCGCGACGGCACGGTGCGCGCGTGGGTGAGCATCATGTACGGGTGCAACAACTTCTGCTCGTACTGCATCGTGCCCTACGTGCGCGGACGCGAGCGCTCCCGCGACCCCGAGAAGATCGTCGCGGAGTGCCGCGAGCTGATCGAGGCGGGCTACAAGGAGATCTACCTGCTCGGGCAGAACGTCAACAGCTACGGCAACGACTTGAACAACGGCTGGGATTTCGCCGACCTGCTCGCCGCGGTGGACGCCATTCCCGGCGACTATTGGCTGCGCTTCATGTCCAGCCAGCCCAAGGACGCGACGCCCAAGCTCTTTGAAACGATGGCGCGCTGCTCCCACGTCGCCAAATGCCTGCACCTCCCCGTCCAGAGCGGCAACGACCGCGTGCTGCGCGCGATGCGCCGCCCGTATACGCGCGAGAGCTACAAGGCGCTGATCGAGAGCGCGCGCCGCGCGATGCCCGATCTGGTGCTGACGAGCGACGTCATCATCGGCTTCCCCGGCGAGACCGAGGCGGAGGCGATGGACACCGTTTCGCTGGTCGAGGAGCTTCGTTTCGACGCGCTCTTTACCTTCCTGTTCTCCCCGCGTCCGGGCACGCCCGCCGCGGAGATGGACGACCCTGTGCCGCGCGCGGAGAAGCAGAAGTGGTTCGATAAGCTGCTCGACGTGCAAAACGCCTACAGCGCGGAAAAGCACGCCTCTTACGTCGGCAAAACGCTCCGCGTGCTCGTCGACGGCGAGAGCGACGACGCCGATTTCCCGCTTTCCTGCCGCACGGAGGGCAACCGCCTCGTGCGCCTGCGCGGCGACAAATCGCTCATCGGCACGTTCGCATCGGCAAAGATCACCGGCTCCAACACCTGGGCATTGTACGGCGAAGCGCAATAGAAGGAGGCTGCGTCGCGTGAAGGTCACCGTTTTATTGGAAAACGCCGTCTGCCGCGACGGACTCAAGTGCGCGCACGGCCTTTCGATGCACGTCGAAACGGACAATCGCCGCATTCTCTTTGACATGGGGCCGAACGCCGCGTTTCTGGAAAACGCAGAAGCGCTCGGCGTGGACGTTTCCGCCGTCGACCTCGCGTTCCTCTCCCACGCGCACGACGACCATTGCGGCGGGCTTGCGCTGTTCTGCAAGCGCAACGCGGCCGCGCCCGTGTATCTCCAGAAAAACGTCTGGGGCGAGTACTACGTCGTCACGCCGCAAAAATGCCGCTACCTCGGCATGGACAAGGCGCTGCGCAAGTACGAAGCGCGTTTCCGCTACGCGGACGGCGTCACCGCGATCGACGACGATCTGACGCTGTTTTCCGGCGGCATGGGGCGCGCGTATTGGTCGCACGCGAACGACACGCTGCGCGAAAAGCGCGGCGGCGATTACCCGCCCGACGAATTCCGCCACGAGCAGAACCTGCTCGTCACGGAGAGGGGCAAAACGATCCTGCTCGGCGGCTGCGCGCACAACGGGATCGTCAACATCCTGCGCCGCGCGGAGGAGCTTTTGGGCCGCGCGCCCGACGCGGTGTTCGCGGGCTTCCACCTCTACAACCCCTCGCTCGGCGAAAGCGAACCGCGCGCGCTGGTCGAGTCCGTCGCGCGCGAGCTTGCCGCGCGTCCGGACACGCTCTACTGCACCGGACACTGCACGGGGCGGG
>CAMVGI010000003.1 GCA_947166955.1 uncultured Clostridia bacterium
CGCGGGCGACGCCTTTTTGCCTTTTTCCCGCGGATGCTCCGCATTCTCCACGCTCTCGTAGAATTCCTCGGTCTCGACCTGTTTTTTGCGCGAGAAAAGCCCGCGGCGCTGCGGCAATTCCTCCAGCACCGGCTCCTGCTTCTGCTCCTCAAGCACCTCCTGCACGGTGCGCGAGAGCACCTCCTGCAGACTGTAGGTCTGCGGCGTGTCGAGCGCGGGCACGATGTCGGACATCGCGCCGTCGTCCGCTTCCTCTCCGGCGTCCTCCTCCGCGCTCTCGTCCGCGCCGCCTCCGGCGGCGTCGAGCGTCAGCTCCGGCAGGGACACCGGAACGGAGACCGCGGGCTTGGGCGGCTCGGCATACGCGTCCGACCCGTTCGCTTTTTCCCCGCCGAACTCGGCGAGGATGCCCTCGAGCGTGAACTCATAGTCCTCGTCCGCGACGCGCGAAGCGTCGTCGAGCAACAGCTTGCTGTCGTCCAGCGTCTTTTCAAATTCCAGATCTTTCGGATCCATTCTGATCTCCTACCCACATGAAATCTGTTGCGGCGTCCGCCTTACCGTCTCTGCCGCACCGCCTCGTAAAGCAGCACCGCCGCGGCGTTCGACGCGTTGAGCGACTGGATGCGCCCGCGCAGCGGAATGCTCACGAGCACGTCGCAGCTCTCGCGCACAAGGCGGCCCATGCCGTCGCCCTCGCTGCCGATCACGATGGCGGCGGGGCCTTTCAAATCGGCGTCGTAGAGCGATTTGTCGCCGTCCGCGGCGGTGCCGAAGATCCACACGCCCGCCTTTTGCAGTTCGCGGAGCGTCGACGGAAGGTTCGCCACGCGCGCCACGGGCAGATAGCTCACCGCGCCCGCGCTCGTTTTGCCCACGATGCTCGTAAGCCCCGCGCTGCGCCGCTTCGGGATGATGACGCCGTGCGCGCCCGCGCACTCCGCCGTGCGGATGATCGCGCCGAGGTTGTGCGGGTCGCTGATCTCGTCGCACACGACGAGCAGGGGCGGCTCGCCCTTCTCCCGCGCGGCGGCGAGGATGTCCTCCACCGTCGCGTATTCGCGCACCGCGGTCAGCGCGATGACGCCCTGATGCGCGTGCGTGCGGCTCATGAAATCGAGCTTGCGGCGGTCGGCCTCCACCACCACGACGCCCGCGTCGCGCGCGGCCCCCGCAATGTGCCCGAGCGTCTTGTCGGTCTCGCCCTTGGCGAGATAGATCTTGTCGATCGCCGTCCCCGCGCGCAGCGCCTCAATGACCGCGTTGCGGCCCTCGATCATGCCGTCGGCCTCCGCGTTGCGCTCCTCGTATTCCGTTTCCTCGCGGCGGACGGGCTTTCCGCGCGCCGCGCGCTTCTCGTTCGCGGGACGCTCCCGCTTCTTTTCGTCAGCCATATCACGATTCCTTTCGGACAAAGTTCTACAGTTATCATTATAACACAATCCCGCGGGAAAACAAGGAGGCGACGGTGCAAAAATTCATTGAAAATTCATGCCCTGCGGCTTGTGAAAGGCACATTTGTGTGGTAAGATAAGCGACACTGTGATAGAATGACCGTGCCGTGGCGCGCGGCATTTCCCCGAAAGGATGGGATAAAACATGGACCAGAACAACAGCCAGAACAACAACGGCCGCAACCGCGGCGGCGGAAGCAGCACGCGCGGCATCATCTCGCTCGTGCTGTGGGCGCTGGTGCTGACCTTCGGCTTCAACTACATCACCTCGATGATGGACCAGCAGCGCGAGGCGGAGACCTCGCACGAGATCGCCTACAGCGAGTTCAAGGAGCTGGTGACGGAGGGGAAGATCGCCTCGGTCGAGTTCGGCGACCGCGTCTTCACGATCCAGCCCGTGGACGGCTACACCTACACCGACGAAAACGGCAAGGCGTACGATAGGAACTACAAGCTCTACACCACGATCATCCCCGACGGCAACGAGACGCTCATCCCGCTGCTCGACGAGTACGGCGTCGCCTACACCAAGCCCTATCAGCCGGAGATGTCGCTCTTCACGAACATCATGCTGACCTATATCCTGCCGACGGTCGTGATGGTGGGACTGTTCCTGCTGATGATGCGCATTCTCGCCAAGCGCGGCGGCATGGGCGGCTTCGGCGGCATCGGCTCCGTGGGCAAGGCGAACGCCAAGGTCTACATGGAGCGCAAGACCGGCGTGACGTTCGCGGACGTCGCGGGGCAGGACGAGGCGAAGGAATCCCTCGTCGAGATCATCGACTTTCTGCACAATCCCGAAAAATACACCGCCATCGGCGCGAAGATCCCCAAGGGCGCGCTGCTCGTCGGCTCGCCCGGCACCGGCAAGACGCTGCTCGCGAAAGCGGTCGCGGGCGAGGCGAACGTTCCGTTCTTCTCGATCTCCGGCTCCGACTTCGTCGAGATGTTCGTCGGCGTCGGCGCATCCCGCGTGCGCGATCTGTTTGCCGAGGCGGCGAAGGTCGCGCCCTGCATCATCTTTATCGACGAGATCGACACCATCGGCAAATCCCGCGACGGCGGACGCTACAGCGGCGGCAACGACGAGCGCGAGCAGACGCTCAACCAGCTCCTCGCCGAGATGGACGGCTTCGACCCCACGAAGGGCGTCATCGTCCTCGCCGCGACCAACCGCCCCGAGGTGCTCGACAAGGCGCTGCTGCGTCCCGGGCGTTTCGATAGGCGCATCACCATCGACAAGCCCAACCTCGCGGGGCGTCTCGAAACGCTGAAGGTGCACACGCGCAACATCAAGCTCGCCGAGGACGTCGATCTCAAGAAAGTCGCGCTCGCGACGGCGGGCTGCGTGGGCGCCGACCTTGCCAACCTCGCGAACGAGGCGGCGCTGCGCGCCGTGCGCAAAGGGCGCAAGCTCGTCACGCAGGAGGATATGCTCGCGGCGTTCGAGTTCGTCATCGCGGGCAGCGAGAAGAAAAACAGCGTTCTCACCGAGATGGAAAAGAAGCTCGTCGCGTACCACGAGGTCGGCCACGCAATGGTCGCCTACAAGCAGAAGAACGCCGAGCCGGTGCAGAAGATCACCATCGTCCCGCACACGGAGGGAAGCCTCGGCTACACGCTGCTGATGCCGGAGGAGGACAAGACCAACCTCCGCACCCGCGAGGAGCTGCTCGCGAAGATTTCGGTGTCCATGGGCGGGCGCGCGGCGGAGGAGGTCGTCATGCACACGATGACCAACGGCGCCTCGCAGGACATCCAGGAGGCGACGGGCATCGCGCGCAACATGGTCGCCATGTACGGCATGAGCGACGAGTTCGGCATGATGGCGCTCGGCAGCATCCGCAGCCAATACCTCGACGGCGGCTACGGCCTCGACTGCGCGGAGGATACCGCGGCGGTCATGGACAAGGAGGTCAAGCGCATCCTCGACGAGTGCTACCGCGAGGCCGTCAAGGTCATCGAGGAGAACCGCGACGACATGGACAAGGTGGTCGCGTATCTGCTCGAAAAGGAGACGATCACGGGCGGCGAGATGGTCGCCATCCTCGAAGGCCGCGACCCCGAAAGCGTGGAGGAGGCGTACGCCTCGACGCGCTCCGCGGAGGAAAAGCGTCTCGACGTTTCCATCGAAGCGAGCGACGAGGAGAAGGCCGCCGCGGAGGGTACGCCGTCTGCGGAAGACGCCGCGCAGCCTGCCGAACCGCCCGCGCAAGACCAAAAATGACCGAAACTTGTGCCGATTCTCCAAAAAAGTTTGTCTATTATTTGGAAATTGTGCAGATTTCTTATTGATTTTCTGAAACTATCGCGCTACAATGCAAGGTAACAAGCGCATTCTGCGCAAAATACGTCTGAACTACCATAAAAATTGGAGGGAGAAAAAGTGGTTGATGCGAAAAAGGCTGAGCGGACCGCGGAGAAGGCCGCCGAGGTCAAGACCGAGGCCGCCAAGCCCGTCGAGGCTGCCAAGGCCGCCAAGCCCGCTGCGAAGAAGACCGCCGCCAAGAAGGCGCCCGCGAAGAAGGCTGCTGCGAAGAAGCCCGCCGTCAAGGCCGCTGCGAAGACGGCTGCGAAGAAGCCCGCTGCGAAGGCTGCTGCCAAGCCCGCCGCGAAGAAGGCTGCTGCGAAGAAGCCCGCCGCCAAGAAGACGGCTGCGAAGAAGCCCGCCGTGAAGGCCGCCGCCAAGGGCGAGTCCGCTCCCATCGTCTACGTCCAGTATCAGGGCGCCGAGGAGAAGGTCGCGGATCTGGTCGCCGCCGCGAAGGCCGCTTTCACCGCCGAGCACGCCCGCACCAAGGTCGCCGACCTCAAGCTCTATATCAAGCCCGAGGAGCGCGCCGCCTATTACGTCGTGAACGAGAAGTTCGCGGGCCGCGTCAATTTCTGAGAATACGTCAAAAGAGAGGGGCTGCGCCCCTCTCTTTTAACATGCCGACTCCTTTGCCGCCCGCGGGCGGCATTTTTTTATTTGTTTCTGCTGACAATATCCAGCATCTCCGCCGTGCGCGGCGTGGTGTAGGGATTGAGGTATTCGTTGACCATCGCGAGCGTCTCGTCGGGCAGCAGATACATGTACGGATTGATCCACTGGCAGGGCATCGACATCGCGTGCAGGTTCTCCGTGCTGAAGGACGCCGCCTTCGTGGCGAACCACGCCATCTCGGAGAGCTTCATGTCGGTCTCAAGGTTTTCCTGCGCTATGTTGAGGTATTCGTTGATCTTCTCCGGATGCGAAAGCGCCTTTTTGATCACCGCGGTCAGCACGCCGCGCTGCGTCTTCTGGCGGCCCTCGTCGCCGTACCCTCCGCCGTCGTTGTTCTGGCGGAAGCGGCACACCTCCAGCGCCTGCTGCCCGTTCAGATGCCGCATGCCGCGGGCGTAGTGGATGGAAAGCTCCTGCTCGGGATCGTCGTAATCCATGTAGCAGGGGATCTCGAAGTCGATGCCGTCCACCGCGTTGACGAGGCGGATAAAGCCGCGGATGTTCACGCGGAAATAGTAGTCGATGGGCACGCCGAAGGTCTTGGAGACCTCCTCCTTCAGCCCGTCCACGCCGCCGGAGAGCGCGTAGGCGGCGTTGATCTTCTTGAGCTTGCGATCCACGTCCACGCGCGTATCGCGGGCGATGGACGCGATGCTCACGCTCTGCGCGTCCACGTCGTACATCGCGAGCATCAGGCTGTCGGTGTTGCCGCCGCCGCGGTCCATGCCGATGAGCAGGAACGTCCAGCAGTTCTCGCGCCGCTTGTAGGGGTTGGAACCGTCGTCCTCCTCCGTCTGCGTCTGCGCGCCGTTCGGCGTTTCGCCGTTTTGCTGCTGCGGAGGGTCGGGCGGCTCGTTGTCCGCCTGCGCGGGCTTGGTCACGAGGAGGTTCCACACGCCCCACAGGCTGCCCGCGCACATCAGCACGATCAGCAGCGCGCGGCACAGCCGCTCGGTCTGCGTGGTATTCGGTTGTTTCTCTCGCTTTGCCATATCAATATCCCTTATGGTTTGTTCTCTCTGACTTGTTAGACGGAAAATACGGAAAAAGGTTTCATAGAACTGTAAATAACGTAAGGCACCATTAAATTTGCCGTGGCAAATTTGCAGCCATGTTTCGCGGTTGCCGCGTAAGCGGCGAGCGAAACGGCGATTTAATTACAAATGACGCGTTGCGTCATTTGTAATACGCCACCAGCAGATCGACCACCGCGCCGTAGCTCTGCATGCCCAGCTCGTCGCCGTAGCTCTTGAGCATCGCGTCGTACGCCTTGCCGCTCGCGCGGGCGGTCGCGCCGTCGTACTGCGCCCAGTAATCGCCCGCCGCGCGCAGGTCCGCCTCCACCGCCGCGGGAAGCCTCTCGCGGATGTCGCGCCACTCCTCCGGCGCGACGCTATAGAGCGCGTTGGAGAGGTGGATGTAGCCGAGCAGATAGCCGGAATAGCGGTACGCCGCGCTCTCCGCGCGCGTCGAGGCGAGCACGGCGATGAAGTTGCACTGCTGCTCGCTCGCGATGCCGCGGCGGTGCGCCAACTCGTGCGCGACGGTGGCGGGGAAGGTCGCGGCGGGAAAGTCCATGTTGAGGTTGGATTCGCCCGTGAACGGGAAATAAAGCCCCGTGACGTTCATCGCGCTCATGATGCGCGAGCAGAGGATGCCCTTCGGCATGGGGTCGACGGGGATGCGGAGGAACGGAAACTCGTCGTACAGCGCCTCGTAAAGCTCCGGCGCGCAATCGAGGCTCTCCTTGCGCGGCACGGCGTAAACGCCGTCCCGATCGCGCGGCACGTCGGCGTACTGCGCCGTTTTCTCCGCGAAATAGCGCGTCACGGCGATCAGGTCCTCGCGCGCGACGGGCGCGGGGTAAACGCCGCTTTTGTCGCAGAAATCGTCGGTGTAGAAGTTGACGCCCCAGAGCAGGCAGAACGCCGCGTACAGGCTCAGCAGCACGTTCAAAAGCCCCATCACGCGGCGGTAGAGCATCTCGCGCTTGTACTCCGCGCGCGCGATGAGCGCGACGCTGCGCACGAGAAACACGACAAGCCCCACGGCGGCAAGCGCATAGCACAGCTCCGCCGCGGAAAACGGCACATAGCCCCAAAGCCGTCCGAGCGAGCGCTCCAGCGGCATGGAAAAGCGTTCGGAGACGGCGTTCATCACGCGCCGTTCCCCGCGCAGCGCAAAGAACAGCGCGAGCATGAGCGCGTTGACGACGAGCCAGATGTGAAGGCCCTTAAAGTACCGCAGAAAAGCGCGCATGGCCGCTTCCTTTCTCAATCCGCCGCCGCGAGCAGCGTCTTGGTATATTCCTCGCGCGGATGGTTGAACAGCTCCTCCACCGTGTTCTGCTCCACGATGCGCCCCTTGCGCATCACCATCACGCGGTCGCAAAGCTGATAGACCACGTTGAGGTCGTGGGAGATGAACAGGAACGAGAGCTTATACTCGTCGCGCAGCGACTTCATCAGTTCCAGAATCTGGCGCTGGATGGTCACGTCGAGCGCGCTGACCGGTTCGTCCGCGATGATGAGGCTCGGTTTCTGGATAAGCGCCACGCCGATGCTCACGCGCTGGCGCTGGCCGCCGGAAAGCTCGCGGGGCCGGCGCGTCACGCAGTCGGCGGGCAGGCCCACCAGCTCCACGATCTCCGCGACGCGGCGCTTGCGCTCGGGCGCGTCGTACTTGCCGTAGATGCGCAGCGGCTCCTCCAATATCCAGCCCACCGTGCGCGCGGGATTGAGCGAGCTGAGCGGGTCCTGAAAGATCATCTGCGGGCGCTTGGTGTAGTGGATGATCTCGCCCGTGTTCGTGGTGACGAGGCCAAGGACGTTGCGCACGAGCGTGGTCTTGCCCGTGCCGGACTCGCCCACGAGGCCGAGGATCTCGCCGCGGTGCAGTTCGAAACTCACGTCGTAGAGCACGTCGTGGCGGACGCGGCGGCCGCGCGCGTCGGTCTCCCGATACCACGCGCAGAGATTCTTTACTTCCAATACCAAATCGTCCATGGCTCAGTCCTTCTTGACGCGCCGCGGGATGGCGTTGATCAGCTCGATGGTATAGGGGTCCTTCGGATGGAGGAACACGTCCTCCATCGCCCCCTGCTCGACGATCTTCCCGCGCTGCATGACCGCGACGCGCGAGCAGATGCGCCGCACGACCTGCAAATTGTGCGAGATGAGCAGCATCGAAATGCCGTGCTCTTCATTGAGCCGCCGCAGCAGCTTCAAAATGTCCGCCTGCACGGTGACGTCGAGCGCGGTGGTCGGCTCGTCGAGGATGACGATGCGCGGGCGCGTCACGAGCGCCGCGGCGATCATCACGCGCTGGAGCATACCGCCCGAGCACTCGTGCGGATAGCGTTCGTAAACGTCCTCGGGATACGGCAGGTCCGCCTCGCGCAGCGCCTCGATCGCGCGCGCGCGGCGCTCGTCCTTCGTAAGCTTCGTGTGCACCGCGAGCGCCTCCTCGACCTGCGCTCCGATGCGCATGAGCGGGTCCATCGCGCTCATCGGCTCCTGAAACACCACGCCGATCACGCTGCCCTGCAGCTTTCTAAGCTCCGCGCGCGAGCGCGGCGCGAGCAGGTCGACGCCGTCGAGCAGCACTTCGCCGCGGCACGTCACCTTCTTGCGCTCGATGAGGCCCGAGAGCGTCATCGCGGTGACGGTCTTGCCGCTGCCCGATTCGCCCACAAGCCCGACGATCTCGCCGTCGGCGATCGTGAGGTCGATGCCGCCCACGGCTTCACGGGGAGAGTCGTTGAATTTTACGTGCAGATCTCTTAATTCCAGCATTACACATCCTCCGCCCGCTGCAGCCCCTCGCCGATCAGCCCCACGCCGAGAATGAGCAGGATGATGACGACGCCCGCGCCGAGCGCGTACCACGGCGTCGAGGCGAGGTAGCCCTGCGAGTCGCTGAGCATGTAGCCCAGGCTCGCCTCGTCCGGCGAAACGCCGATGCCGAGATAGCTCATCGACGCCTCGGCGAGCACGGCGTTGTTAAAGCCGATCGTGATGGCGGAGAGCAGCACCTGCCACGTGTTCGGCAGAATGTGGACGAACAGGATGCGCGCGGTGGACGCGCCCATCAGCTTCGCGGACTTGACGTAGTTCTGCACGCTCGCGCGCTTGAACTCCGTGCGCACGATGCGCGCGTAACTCGGAATGAACACGACGCCGAGCGCGAGCAGCACGTTTTTCCGTCCCGCGCCGAGCACGCTCACGAGCACGAGCGCGAGCAGAAAACTCGGAAACGCGCTCAGCGCGTCGCTCACGCGCATGAGAAGCTCGTCGATCCAGCCGCCGAAGTACCCCGTCGTCGCGCCGATGACCGTGCCGGCGACGACGCCGATGACGACCGTGCCGAACGCGACGAAAAACGTCGAACCGGCGCCCTTCATCACGCGCGAGAGGATGTCGCGCCCGAAGCGGTCGGTGCCCATCAGATGCGCGAGCGACGGCGCGTTTTCCCGCAGCGCGCCGTTCATCTTCATCGGGTCGCAGGGCGTCCAGAAATAGCCGAGCAGAATGAACGAAAACACGAGCGCCGAGAGGACGAGGCCGGCGATCAGAAAGTGGTTGCGCTTTTTCTTCATGCCTTCCCCCCCTCGCTCGTCCGCAGGCGCGGGTCGATGCGCCGTCCGATCAGGTCGCCCGCGAGATTGCACAGCACGACCCAGAACGCCACGATCGTCACCACCGCCTGCACGATGGGCGCGTCGCGGTTGGAGATCGCGGAGATCAGCAGCCGCCCGATGCCGGGCACGGAGAACACCTGCTCGACGATGACGCTGCCCGCGACGATCTCCGACGCCGTCATGGCGAGGAAAGTCACGAGCGAAACGAGCGTGTTCTTGAGGACATGCCGGTAGAGGATGTCGCCGCGGCTGCGCCCGCGCGCCATCGACGTGCGGACGTAGTCCTTGCGTGCCTCCTCCAGAATGCAGCCGCGCAGCATGCGCACCGTCATGGCGACGCGCGGCAGCGCGATGGCAAGCGCGGGGAAAAAGAGATAGCCGATGTATTTGCCCGCGCCGTCCTCCCACGCGGGGAACGCGCCGGGCACGAACAGCCGCAGCAGCAGCCCGAAGAGATAGGTAAACAGGATGCCGGAGAAAAACGGCGGAACAGACATCAAAACCTGCCCGACCACCGTTACGATCCGGTCGAGCCAGCCGCCGGCGTACTTCGCCGTCACCACGCCCACGGGGATGGAAACGAGCACGATGAGCAAAAACGCCATCGCCGAGAGCAGGAGCGTCGGGCGCAGGCGCTCCGCGATCATCTGCGCCACCGGAAGGCGGTAGATGTACGACGTGCCCATTTCGCCGCGCGCCATGCCGACGAGCCAATCCACGTAGCGCGTGAGCATCGGCTGGTCCAGCTCCAGCTCCGCGCGCAGCGCCGCCAGACGCTCGGGCGTCGCCTCGGTGCCGAGGATGCGCTCCGCCGCGTCGCCGGTGAGCAGGGAAAACGCGATGAAAACGAAAAGGGAGACGAGCACCATGGTCAGCAGCAGCGTCCCGATTTTCTTCGCTGTATATCGCATGGCGGCCGTCCCCCCTTGGGATTCGTTGTCGTTACGTCTTATTCATAGCGCACGGTGCTCATATCCATCACGTAGATCGGATAGAAGCGGTAGCCGGTAAGGCCCTCGCGCAGCGCGACGAAATCGACGAGATCCTGAATATAAACGTTTGCGGCATCCTTGGCAAGAATGCCCTCCATCTCCAGATACGCCTTGGTCTGCACGTCGTCGTTCTTGGCGCTCAGCGCGTCGGCGAACGCGGCGTCGTACTCGGGATTGGAGTAGTTGATAAAGTTCTTGGCGTTGCCCGTGGTGAAGCGCTCGAGCATCGCGCGCGCGGTAAGCGTCGACGCGTCGAAGCCGCAGACCGTCGCCTCGAAGTTGCGGCCCTGATAGACGTCCTTCACCCACGTCGCCCAATCGACCTGCTCCACCGTGACGTTCACGCCGATGGCGCGGAACTGCTCCGCGGCGACCTGCGCCGCGTCGACGTGGATGCTGTAGTTCGACGGCGCCGTGATCTTGAGGTCAAAGCCGTCGGGATAGCCCGCCTCGGCGAGCAGCTGCTTCGCCTTCTCCACATTCTGCGGATAGAGGTCGATCAGGTCCTCGCGGAAGTACTTGCGGAACGCCGGATACATGCTGCTGCCGACCGGCCAGCCGCGGCCGCCCGCCGTAATGTCGAAGAGCATCTGGCGGTCGAACGCGTAGCACAGCGCCTGACGCACGCGCACGTCGTCGAGCGGCTTGACGGCATGGTTGAGGTAGATCGCCTGCACGAGATTCATCGTGCCTTCGAGGATGTTGAACTCCGCGCCGAGCTGGCTGATGCTCGCGACGCCGAGGTGCGCGTAGAGGTCCACCGCGCCGCCCTTGAGCGCCAGCACGAACGCCTCGGCGTTCTCGTAGATGCGGTAGGTCACGCGGTCGAGGTAAGCCTTCTCGCCCCAATAATCGTCAAAGCGCTCCAGCACGATGTTCTGCTGCGCCTGACGGGAAACGAACTTGAACGGCCCCGTGCCGACGGGCGCGGTCGCCTGATCGGCATAGTCCGCGGGGATGATCGCGCAGGTGAGATAGGCGAGGAACTCGTTGTTCGGCGCCGGCAGCGTGACCTTGAGCGTGCTGCCCTCGCCCTCGAACTCGACGTCCTTGAGCGCGGGAACGTAGCCCTCGTCGCGGCAGCGCGTGAGCGAATAGAGCACGTCGTCCATCGTCACCGTTTCGCCGTTGTGGAACTTCACGCCCTCGCGCAGGTGGAACGTATAGGTCATCAGGTCGCTCGAAAGCTCGTGGCTCGACGCCACGGCGTCGACCAGCTCGCCGTTGGGCGAGGGCTTGACCAGGCCCTCAAAGACGTTGAACAGCAGCTCTTTCGTGCCCGCGGACACCATCGTGTGCGGGTCGAGGCTGTTGTCGAGATCCTGCGAGATGCCGACCACGATCTCATTCGTCGCGCGCCGGCCTTCGTCGGGCTTCGGCGGCGTCGGCGTCTCCGGCTTCGCGGGCTCCACGGACGGAGCCTGCGGCGTTTCGACGGGCTTCGTCGTCTTTCCGCAGCCCGCGAGCAGGGATGCGAGCATCAGAACGGACAGGAACAGGGCACAAATACGCTTCATGTTCATTTGGATTCTCCTTGTTTCTTCGCTGTTATTGCTGTTGTTTCGTTTTGAGCGGCGTTCTCGCCGTTCGGCGGTTCCGGCAGTATTCCGGTGCGGAACCGCTCGTCGTCCGGAGCCACGCCTTTACTTTTGAGGCGTTTTCCGCTGTAATAACCGACGGCGGCGTAAAGACAGGCAAACACCGGCACGCCGAGGAACATGCCCGCGACGCCGAAGAAGCCGCCGCCGATGAGGATGGCGACGATCACCCAGAAGCTGGGCAGGTCCGTCGAATCGCCGAGGATGCCCGGGCCGATGACGTTGCCGTCGAGCTGCTGCAGCGCGAGGATGAAAATGACGAAGTACAGGCATTTGACGGGGCTGACGAGCAAAATCAGGAACCCGCTCGGGATCGCGCCGAGCACCGGCCCGAAGAACGGGATGATGTTCGTCACGCCCACGACCACGCTCACAAGCGGCGTATACGGCAGCTTTAGGATCGACGCGCCGATAAAGCACAGTATGCCGATAATGAGCGAATCGAGCAGCTTGCCGCGCACGAAGCCGCTGAAGATCTTGTTCGCCTTGCTCAGCGCGCGCAGCGTCTGGCAGTAGGCCGGTTCGCTGACGTAACTGTAAAGCAGACGGCGCGCGCCGGTGGCGAAGCGCTCCTTGAGCGCGAGCAGATACACCGAGATGATCACGCCGAGGAAAAAGTTTTTAAAGAACGTCAGCACGCTCAACACGCCGCTCGTGAGCAGGGTGATGGTCTGCTGCGCCTGCGGCAGAAAGGTGCCCGTAAACCACTTGCGCACCTCGCCCCAATACTCGTTGAAGGCGGCGGAAACGGTCGATTCCAGGCGCGGATTGGCCTCAAGCAGCTGCGCGACCCATGCGTAGACCGTGTTGTAATAGCCCTGCATGTTGCCGATCAGCGTAACGACGCTCTGGTAGAGCTGCGGGATCAGGATGCTGAAAAAGACGTAAAACAGGAAAAACACGACCGTCCACGTCAGCAGGATGCTCAGCGCGCGCACCCAGCCGCTCGTCCGTTTGTCTCCGGCGACCCTGCCGCTGATGCAGCGGTCGAAAAAGTTCACGACCGGCGCGAGCAGATAGGCCATCACCGCGCCGTAAAGCGCGGGCGCAAGCGCCTTGGACAGCATCCGGAGGAGCTTGAGCAGGACCCCGTTGCGAAACACCGTGTCATAAAAGACCATCAGGGCGCATACCGTCAAGAATACGGTCAATCCCCAGCGGAAGCAGCTTTTTTTACGTTCCATGGCTCCTCCTTCCCGTGGGATCTCGGCCATAACGGCGCTTTTTACAGGCGAATGACCGCATGTACTATACTACTTTTTATTTAGAATTGCAATAGCTGTTTTTTTGTGGTAAGATGCCCTCAAACCGCATGTTCATCCCATCAAAGAGGTGTCTTGTCATGTCGAAAAAGCTTTTGTTCATCGTCAACCCCCGCGCGGGGCGCACCAAGTCGCGCGGCCCGCTGTTTGACGCGGCGGTCGTCTACTCCGAGGCGGGCTATCTCATCACCATCCGCAACACGCGCCGACGCGGCGACGCGACCCGCCTCGCCGAGACGCTCGGCAAGGATTACGATCTGATCGTCTGCCACGGCGGAGACGGCACGCTCAACGAGACCATCAACGGCATCATGCGCATTCCGGCGGAATCGCGCCCGCAGGTGAGCTATCTGCCCGGGGGCAGCACGAACGACTTCGCCGCGAGCCTGAACATCTCGCCCGAACCCGCCGTCGCCGCGCAGAGCGCGATGCGCCTCAAGCCGCGGTTTCTGGACGTGGGGAACTTCAACGACCGCCGCTTCGTCTACGTCGCCTCCTTCGGCGCGTTCACCAAGACGAGTTACAGCGTGCCGCAGGACGTCAAAAACGTCTTCGGCCACTTCGCCTACATCCTCGGCGGCGTGGGCGACCTCGACTCCCTGCGCCCCTACCGCGTCCGCCTCACGGCGGACGGCGAGGTGTTCGACGACCCCGACGGCTACCTGTTCGGCGCGGTGAGCAACTCCACCTCCATCGCCGGTATGATGAAGCTCTCGCCCGAGGACGTGAGCTTTGACGACGGGGAGTTCGAACTGCTGCTCGTGCGCGTGCCGAAGACCCCCCTGCAGCTGCAATCGCTCACCCGCGCGCTGATGTATCAGGAGTACGGAGACCCGCAGGGGCTTATTTTCCGCCACGTCCGCCGCGTCACCGCCGAAACCGAGGAAAACCTCCCGTGGACGCTCGACGGCGAGTTCGTCCCCGGCGCGCCGCGGGTCGATATTTCCATCGACGAGAACGGCATCGAAATGCTGTTGTAAAAATGCAGGAAAAATTTCATCAACTTCACTAAATTTGTGGTTGTATTTGCGTTCTTTTTGTTATATAATTCATGCGTTGAGCATTTTCCCCCGCGGGGGAACCAAGGTAAAGGAGAACAAACCCTATGAGTGCAAAAGACGTACGCAACATCGTGCTGCTCGGCCACGGCGGCAGCGGCAAAACCAAGCTCGCCGAGGCGATGCTCGCCATGACCGGCGCGCCCGCGCAGCTGGACTACGACGCGGAGGAGAAGAAGCGCGGCATTTCCATCTCGCTCGCCACCGCTCCCGCCACGTATAAGAACGTCAAGATCAACATTCTCGACGCGCCCGGCAACTTCGACTTTGCCGGCGAGGCGCTTTCCGGCATCCGCGCCGCCGAGTGCGCTGTGCTCGTGTGCGGCGCGAAGGACGGCCTTTCCGTCGGCGCCGAGCGCGCGTGGAAGATGCTCGGCAAGAAGCCGCGCATGATCTTCATCAACCGCACCGACGAGGACAACAGCAACTATCAAACCTGCTTCGACGCGCTCAAGGGCAAGTTCGGCAACGCGGTCGCGCCCATCGTCGCCCCCGTGATGGACGGCGCGGGCCATGTGACCGCGATCGTGGACCTTCTGCACAACAAGGCGTACGAGGCCAAGGGCGGCAAGGCGTCCGCCTGCGCCGTTCCCGCCGACGTCAAGGACGAGGTGGAGACCCTGCGCGCGGAGCTGATGGAAGCCGCCGCCGGCGCGGATGAGGAGCTGATGGAGAAGTTCTTCGACGCGGGCGAGCTTTCGAACGAGGAGATCGCGCGCGGCCTCAAGCTCGGCGTACACGACGGCAGCGTCGCGCCGGTGCTCTGCGGCAGCGCGGCGAACGGCCTCGGCGTCGAGATGCTCCTTGAGTGCGTGCTCGACCTCGTGCCCATCGCGACCGACATGCCCGCCGAAGCCGCCAAGACCGAGGGCGGCGAGGACGTCGAGGTCAAGTACGACGAGAGCGGCGCGACCGCGGCGATCGTCTTCAAGACCATTTCCGACCAATACGGCAAGTATTCCCTCATCAAGGTCGTTCGCGGCAAGGTCACGGGCGACATGTCCCTCTACGACACCACGACGGGCAACACCGAGAAGCTCGGCCGCCTCTATAGCATCCAGGGCCAGAAGAACCATCGCGCCAAGGAGATCAGCCGCGGCGACCTCCACGCCATCGCGAACGTGGACCGTGGCAAGACCGGCGGCCCGCTCTGCGACGCGAAGAACGTCGTCGTGCTGCCCGGCATCCCGTTCCCCGAGCCCTGCTATTCCCGCGCCATCGCGCCCAAGACGCGCGGCCAGGAGGATAAGCTCGGCACCGGCCTCAACCGTCTCAACGAGGAAGACCCGACCTTTACCGTCAACAACAACGCCGAGACGCATCAGATCGTCGTCTCCGGCACGGGCGACATCCAGATCGACGTGCTGGTGAGCAAGCTCAAGAGCCGCTTCGGCGTCGAAACCGAGCTGGACACCCCGCGCGTCGCCTATCGCGAGCGCATCCGCAAGACCGTGCAGAAGCAGGGCCGCCACAAGAAGCAGACCGGCGGCAGCGGCCAGTTCGGCGACGTCTGGATCCGCTTCGAGCCGAACGAGGAGAGCGAGGAAATGGTCTTCGCCGAGGAGGTCTTCGGCGGCAGCGTGCCCAAGAACTTCTTCCCCGCGGTCGAAAAGGGCCTGCGCGAGGCGTGCCTGCACGGCCCGCTCGCCGGCTATCCGGTCGTGAACCTCAAGACGGTGCTCTACGACGGCTCCTATCACCCCGTCGACTCGTCCGAAATCGCGTTCAAGACCGCCGCGAACCTCGCCTACAAGGCCGCGATGCCCGAGGCGAACCCTGTGCTCCTTGAGCCGGTGTGCGAGCTGAAGGTCACCGTGCCCGACCAGTATATGGGCGACATCCTCGGCGACCTCAACAAGCGCCGCGGCCGCGTGATGGGCATGGACCCGACCGGCGACGGCGAGCAGGTCATTTCCGCCGAATGCCCCGAGGCGGAGCTGATGAGCTACGCGATCGACCTGCGCTCGATGACGCAGTCCCGCGGCTCGTTCGTGATGCACTTCGTGCGCTACGAGCAGTGCCCCAGCGACGCGCAGGAGAAGGCGATCGCCGCCGCCAAGGCGATGCAGGAAGGCGAGTAACAGAAATACGGCAAAAACCCGCGGCCAAGAGGCCGCGGGTTTTTTATTGCGTTTTGCGTTTAAACGTCTTTGCGGGAACGCCGGCCACCGTTTCATCGGCCGGCACGTCCTTGACGACAACCGAGCCCATCCCGACAAATGCGTTTTTGCCGACCTTGCTCTGATTTCGCACCACACAGGCAGAAAGATACGCGGCCTCCCCGATCTGCGAGCTTCCGCCCAGCCTGCAGGGATACGCCATACCCACTCTTTTCCCGATCGCGCAGTTATGCGCAACGTGGGTCATATTGTCGATTTTCGTCCCGTCGTCGATCACGGTGTCGTCTATCGTTCCGCGGCACACGCAAACGTTGCTGCCAAGAAGAACGTCGTCCCCGAGGACCACGCCGCCGAAATGCCTGACCATGGTTTTTTGATGGGCTTCATCCTCCGTATAGGCAAAGCCGTCGTGTCCGATCACCGTGCCGGACTGGATCTCGCAGTTTTTCCCGATCACAACGCGGTTGATGATTGTCACGCCGTTCCAAATCACCGTGTTATCGCCGATGGTAATGTCGCCGTCCAGCGTGCAATTGTGCCCAACTCGGACATTTTTTCCGATCTTTACGCGCGGTGAAATATACGTAAACTGTCCGATACTTGGCCGCTGCTCGTCCGTAGCGTAAAAATGCTCTATCGCCGAGAAAAACGCGCGTTTGGATTCCCTCGTTTCGATCGCGTTGGCAAAATCACCCGCAACGCCGCTCGTAATGACGGCGAGCGCGATTTGAGACAAATCGAAGCCCTCCGGTACGCTCTCTTGCTTCTTGACCCACGTAAAGCTTCCGGCTTTATAGTTCTTCAAGGAAGAAAATCCGTCGATTTTCGCGTTTCTGTCCCCGCGGAACTCGTATTCGACGCCTTCCTCGTCCAAAAAGGCCAATATCTCCGCGATACTCACCATTTCTCAGACCCCCTCCGGCAAAATTGTCTCCAAATCCGTGATATTCTCCCGCATTTGTTCGTACCGCTCCCGATTCGCGCCGTGGATAAAGTTCCCGACCGTCTCTTCAATTGTCTCTTCTCGGTCATGATACCAAAATGCGTGCGTCAGGATGTGGAGCCTGTCGTATTCGCCGGAGCGGATGATCTCCTCCGCAGGCTCGCGCCAGCGGCGGCGGGAATCGGACAGGTACTTAAACCCGCGGAAAAACGTTTGCCCGTAGGAGTTGACAAGCCCCGGTATCTTCAGATCAGCCTCCAGCGTCGCCTTGGACGGACGGTGCATGGAAACCGTCGTGACCGACGTTTCCAGAAGATTGGAAAGCATCTCCGCCTCCTTCCGGATCGCGGCGACTGTCTGTTCCGCGTCCAGCGCGCCGCCGTACGCCATCTCGTTAAAATGCAGCCCGATCTCGTGTCCCAGCGCCTGTATGGCTTTCAACGCCGCGAGATTCTTCGCGGAAGCGGGATTGTAAAAATCGCTGGTGATAAGCACAAAATAGGTGGAGCATACGCCGAGCTCCCGCTCAAGCCGCGCAAACCGAAGCGCCATTTCAGGGCTCTCGTCGACGTCGTGGCGGAGGATCGCGCATTTTCTCGCGCGCTCATAATCGTGATAATTGCATATCGCGTATCCCTGCTCCAAAACCAAGGCAATCAGGTCTCGATAACCCGAATAGGTAAACTGCGGCATCTGTTACGGCCCTCCTTTCCGATAAGCCTCCTCATGCTTTGCTCCGCAAAGCATGAGGAAAAGGGCCCTTTTCCTGGCCGTATTTTCTTTTAGTTCACATCATAAACTGGATAATGCAGAACGCCGCGTAGATGCAAAGCAGCGTCACGCCCTGCCAACGCGCGAGCTTGCCGCGCGCGAGCGCGGGGACGGTCAGCAGAAGCATGACCGCGAACATCACGGGAAAGTCCATCACGAGCGACGCGTTGCGCCCCGCGATCATCGAGCCCTGCGGGATGGGGAACGGCGAGAGCGCCACCGACGCGCCCGAGACGAGCACAAGGTTAAAGAGGTTCGCGCCGATGACGTTGCCGAGCGAAAGCGCGCTGTGTCCCTTGACAAGCGAGGTGATCGCCGTCACCAGCTCGGGAAGCGACGTGCCGAGCGCGACGAACGTGAGCGCGATGACGCTCTCCGGCACGCCGAGCGCCGAGGCGATGAGCGAGCCGTTTTCCACGAGCAGGTTCGCGCCCACGGCGATAAGCGCCGCGCCGACGACGAGCAGC
>CAMVGI010000004.1 GCA_947166955.1 uncultured Clostridia bacterium
GGGCTGCCGCCGAACATGGTGTTGAAATCCGGTACGGCCTTTTCATCGGCCTTGGTGATGTCGCCGATGTTCAGCGCCGGATCAACGCCGTGAATCGCGGCGTAGCTCGTTGCGGCGCACTTGTCGAACTCACAAAACAGGGCAGTCTTGTATTTCATAAGTAATCCTTTCGTCAGATTGTTTTTCGTTCCACGGTTACGATGGTGTCGTTTTTGCTGCCGCCGTGCGGGACAAGCAGCACCTCCTCCATCTCGAAACCGCGCTTTTTGCCGACTCCGTTGCTGTTCCACCCGAAACAGATCGCGATGCCGTCCTTTTTCAGGATGCGAGCGATCTCGTCAAGGTGTTTCGCGCGCCACGAAGCCTGCGTGGTCTCTTGCGTGACCTCATATCCGAAGCCCTTGTAGGACTCCGATACCTGCCGCGTCGAATACGGCGGATCGTAGAGCACGCAGTCAACGGATTCGCTGTCAAACATTTTCAGAAAATCCAGCGCATCCATGTGGTATGTGGTGTCGCAGGCGGGATTGATGTCGTTCGTTACGGTTCCGATTTTGCTGTCATTCGCAAACGGATCAACGACTACCCCCCCCACAACGCGCCGATCAAGCAACTCCTTGATGGGCTTGATCGAAAAGGTAAATTTGTTTGGCATACACCAAACGCGATTGATCGTCATGGCTTGCTCCTTTGATTCATTTCTTCGCAAAACGCGCGATACCGGCGCGTGTAGTCATACGATGCGCCGAATACGTTGTTTGCGGCGGTGAATAGTTGAGGCTCATACTGCGCTGCGGCGCGAAGCTCCTTCTCGAAGTCACGACCGAACGGGCAGCACGCGCATCCGGTTCGTGTCAATCCGTACACGGTGTAGTAAATCCGAATGTGTGACGCCAAAAACCTTTTCGTAGGTCTCCTTATCCGCGCGGCAAAACCAGAAAATCGGACGGAACACATCGCATCCGCCGTCAACCTCGTCGAAGCAAGACTTAATCGCCGTGGATCGCACGCCGCCCTCCGCCTTGCGGACACCCTGCACGCTGAGATCGGGATGGATCACCTTTTCGATCATGTGTGCGGTGTCCTTCTTCGCGCCCTGGCAGCAGTTATCGGAGATCGCGAAGTCCGGCGGATTTGCCACCATAAACTCTTTGAGCCACTTGTGATAGCTGATATTGACGCGGGACTTTTCGCCCCAGTCGTTGCACCACCAGCGCAGCGCAGCCTTACATTTCGGATACTCCGCGTAAAGCTCTTCAAACGGACGATCCTCCCATTTGAAGTTGTGCCGCTGAAGGCGGTGGATGTAATTGCTGACTTGTTTACTGAGAAACGGCTGCCCGTAGCGGCGGCAGCCGAGCGGAACAGGCACTTTTGCGCGATAACGCTCGATTTTGATGCCGTACCTGTTTTCGAGATAGTCCAAGTGGCGTTTCGTCGCCTTGAACTCAAGCCCAGTGTCGAAGAACACATAATGGAGCTTGCTGTGCGGATAACCGACGCGCTCGATCATATCAAGCATAACGTCTGAGTCGCTGCCGCCGCTGATGCTTACCATGATTTCCGGGTACTGCGCGAACTCACAGCCCCCCCAGAACGATAGCCGTGGATTTTAGGCCAAGCCTTGATAAAAGCCTCGTATATCGCAGGGGTTAGCTTGCTGCCGTCCAGCGCATCCAGAAAACCCGCCGCCGTTTTGTATTCAGCCAAGTCAACCATCCTTTCAAAATGAACACTCGCACGGGAGATTGTCGTCGTCCCGGATCAATCTGCGCGCGGTCGCCCAAAATCTCTGAGGCGTTGTCTTTTCTGTCGGACAAAGCGCCTTTTCTTTGAGCTTTGAAAATTCTTCCTCGAAATCGCTCAGATACCCTTGCTTCAAAATGCTGAACCCTATCCGGTTCTCCGCCCACTTTGCCTTTTCCCAAATATCGGGACGCAAACAATAGACGATGAACCAGTGCTGCTTGCCGGCTTTCAGACAACCGATGCAGTTTGCGTGATTGAAAATCGCGTAAGTGCTCGGTCTGCGGATACCGACCTCTTCGATGTCGCGGATCGTTCTTTGCTCCCACGTCAAAGGAAAGTCTGTCTGATAGCCCATGACGGCCATGATGCTGCGGCGTCTTGCGATGCGGTTTTGCTCCGTAGCGTCAAAACCGTAGACCAGAGAAACGTCATCGCGAACGTCCGGCGGTGTCGCCGGGTAGTGCTCGCGCAGCCATTTTGTGAACGGCTCTGTTTTGAGGCGGTTTGTACAGAGAGCGGACGACTGCATCCCCAACTTGAACGCTTTGCTCTCCACGCAAACGTCGAACTGGTCTTTTTCCGCCCATCCAGGCATGTTGGCGTAGGTAATCGGGATGCCAAGATAGTCGGAAACCTCTTTTTTGAAGCGTTTAATATCCTCGTGCTCCGTGCGCGGGCAAAGATCGTGATTCAGAAGGATCGTATTGCCAGCGCCGTACCGTCTCGCGGTCTCCACGGCGGCGAGCGCCGAGGAATGACCGCCGGAAAAACAAACGATGTGCGTCATACCGACCACAACCATCGCGGTTGAGGTCAACCATCTGATCCTCCGATGCTACCGGCCTTTCGGCTTTCACGCTGTAACAGATGGCTTTACCCTGCACTTCTCAATCCTACAGGAACCCGGTTTACCGGGATTGGTATTAGCTCCTTCCTTTCAGTTTCGCCGCGTTGCGCTGGCGGCTCTTCTTCGCCATGCGGCGGCGCGTCTTGCGCTTGCCAATGTAGTCCTTGGGCTTCTTCCAGCCCTTCGCGTGACGGCCGAACTCCATGCCGGCGCGCAAACGCTTGTTCCTCAGCCTGATGTAGTGAACCATGTCGAAAACCTCCTATAAATTTATGTCGTGCTTATTGTTTTTTGATACGCGCTCAGTGCGCGTGACGGTCGCAGTTGTTCAGCACCATGATCTGCTGCCAGACTTCCTCGCCGAGCAAGCCCTTGAACTTTGCCTCCGTCTTCGGTGGATGGTCGGACTTCGTGACGACGAACGGAGCCATGTGCCAGCGGATCAGGAGCGCCACCCTCAGCGCATCCTTCGGCGAAAGATCGCCGGTGTAGCAGAAGCTCTCGTATGCGCCGATTCGCTCGTGATTGTAGTAGTGCGCTGTTTCGCACGGCGCGCCGTGGCTGTCGATGAACGCCTTGGTGCGTTCCTTGCCGATGTCGTGCAACAGCGCCGCGCGGAGAAGAACGTCGTCCGCTTTCGGATACTGTTCGGCCATATAACCCCACGCCGCCAAGCAGTGCTGCCCGATGGTCAGCGTGTGGTGCGGATTGTCATGCTCGATGTTGGAGAGAACGCGGAGTTTTTCGTCGATGCAGCCATCGACGTAACCGGGAACGCCGTAGACCTCGATCTCATCCCATCCCTCCGCCATCATCGGGACGTCAAATCTGCGGTACATATCGGCGATCACGCTCTCCGGCACGACGCGCTCGCGGCTCCGATTGTATGCGAGACACGTTTCATACGGCGTCGCCATGAAAACACAGACCGTTCGCAAATCCGCGATATGCAGACCGCGCAGGCGGTGGAGAAAAGAGCGGCGACGCTTGTAGCTGATGTTCGTCGCGTCGTAAACGACGTCGTGACCGGCGCGGAGGTCTTCAAAAACGCGCTTGTGAAGCGTATCGAAGACAAGCTCTTGCTGCGTCTGATCGTTTTCATCACCCAAAAGCTCCTCGCGGATCGCATCGCTCGAATGGATACAGAGTTTCGGCGCAAACGGGAGAGAGTCGTCGATTGAGCGCGCCATCGTCGTCTTGCCGCTTCCAGGCAAACCGACCATCATGTAGAATACCTGCGCCATCAGCTCTTGCTCCCCTCGTCGCCGCCGCCGTTGTCGAAGTAGTAGCGCGTATAGACGGGGATGTACTTTAGACCGAGCATCCTGGCGACGAGGTACGCGGAATAACCGTCGACCAGCTCGCCGGCGCTGTTGAGCGCGACGCCCGTATGGAAAGCATGATCCTTTTTGTACTCTTCGATGCGCTGCGTGATCTTCTCGGTCGCGGGAATGGTGTCCCGCATCCGAGCGGGGATCTTGATTCCGTCCATCGGGATGCTGGCATACGCAGCGTCGATCTCGGCAAGCGGGAAGTGCGCTCCGTGGAGCTTAGCGATGTCCGCCGCGCCGTCGCCGGTGATCACGCCGGTCTTGACGATGCCGATTTCCTCGCCGCGCGCGGTCTTGCACATCACGCGCATCCCGCGCTTGACAACGCCGGTCAGGTGATTGGGGACGGAAAAGCAGTATTCCTTCGGGCTTCCGATATGCTGGACAAATACGATGTTCATGGCGTTACTCCTTTTCGTTTTGAATTTCGCTGAGAAAGTTCTTTTTGAACAGGTCGACAAGAGTTGCGTTGAGGATTTCATCAACGCCACGGTCGATTTTCGGCGTGTGGAAATCCATATACGAGTCCTTAACGAGCGTCATCCTGCCGACCGCATCATTGGCAAGCACAACGGCCGTGCTCTTGTCCTTCACTCCGTTCACCTTGACGTCGAGCAGCCAGTCGGCACGTTTGGAGATCAGGCAGTCCTCGTATGGAACGCCGTCCATCCAGCGATTCATAAACTCCTCCAAACGGAAGATATGATGGAGCTGCTTGGGATCGTAGCCGAAGCGCTCGATTTTATCCATCGTCGCCGGATACGGATGACAGAGAGCTTTCTGCTTTTCGAGCGCCATGCCGACCATGCAGTTGATCGCGGCGAAGTCGTTGTAATGGCCGATGCGCTCGCGCGCATCCAGAACCGGCTTGAAAAGCGCCTCGTACTTCGGATTGAGGATGCGATACTTCGTGAACAGAATCTCGACGAAGTTGATGTTCTGCTTGCGGAAGCAATCGTACATGAGGCGAATGTCCTTGACGTCAACGTGCTCGTCGTTCTCCATGATGTGCGTATAGCTGTGCGGCTTGCGGTTGAGAACGAAGTCCTCGAATGTCGGAAGGACGATGAGTTTGGAGTCGACGTCGCTTCCCTCATAGTCCAGCTTGTAATTCTGCGAGCCTTGCAGGAAAATGCCGACGTATTCGGGATGCTTGTCTTTTACGGCGTCGAGGTGTTCGCGCAGCCGCGCCATGATTACGGCATCATGCTCAAGCTCCGTCACGATTCCTCACCGCTTTCCGTGACAAGCTCCTGCGCTTCTTCCATGTCCGGCGCGGCGGCGACGTCCTTCGCCAGCCCCTCCAGAACCTTAAAGGAGAAATTCTTGATTTTGTACGCCGCGAACTTCGGGCGATCCACGATGCGGACGACCACGCCCTCGCGAACATGCGTCTTGCCGACCGGATCAGCGCCGTCGTAGAATCGCTCTGCAATCTCTTTGATGTATTCACCGGCGCTGCACTCCTCTTCGCGGAAGGTAAGACCGTCTTCGTTGGACGGGTAACGCTTCGGCGTTTCCGGAATATATCCCTTCCAAAGAACCGGTACGCACTTGACGCCCATCTGCTTGCAGCGGTAGCGGACGAAATCGGGCGGATACTCCACCACGTCGCCGTCCTCGTTGGTCATGGTCATGCGGTAGACGTAGAGATCAGACTGCGGAACGTGGCGCGTCATTACGCCGCCGCCCTCGGCAGGAACCAGCTCGTCGCGCCCCTTGACGTCGCAGCCGTAGGAAAACGTCGTCGTTTTTCCGTACTGTCTGGAAAACTCCTTGTCGCCGTTGGCCTGATCGACTTTCTTGTTGTCGACGCTCGCCATGATGGGCTTTCCGTCCGTCGTGAAGCCGACGACCTCATAGTAGACCGTCTCGCCCTTGTGCAGCTTGCCCTCGAAAGCCTTGCTGTGCTCCTCGCGGAAGGTGTTGTTGCCGTACCAGCCGCCCTCGTAGTTTTCCAGAACCGTGCGGCGCGTACCGGAGACGTAGCCCCAGTCGTAGACGGGCGTACCGTCGCGGCGCAAGAGCTTGTCGAGAAGCGTGCGCCTGTAGCCTTTGAACGTCGGAAGGTAGCCGGTGCGCTGAGACGTGCCGTGCATCTTGAGCGTGATCTCAACGAGATCACCCGGATAGAACGCGGAGAGGTTGTAGGCAAGCTGTTCCGTATCGGCGTGCTCGGCGAACAGGGGCGCGATCGGCGCGCGCTTCTTTCTGGTGCGGTTGCCTCCGCCGCCAGAGCTTCCGCAGCGACGGTTGACGGCGGGAATGTACTTCTCGCAGATGATTACGCCGCCGAGCATCGTGATCTGGTCGCCCTCCTTGAGCTTGGATACGTCCGTGAACTTCGCGAGACTCCGCAGCGGCATGAACAGCCCGTCGCTCTTCTCGCCACGCAGCTTGAGCGCCTTGATGTTGCGCTTGTCGGGATCGAGATAGCCGCCGGCGGGTTTCCCGTTCTCGTCCTTGCGGCGCAGCAGATCGTTTTCGGTCGCGTATTCCACGCCGAGCTTTCCGTCAACGGGGAAGTACACGCCCAGCTCATCCGGCTGCGTCTTCAGATCGACGATGACGGTGTTGCCGAAGCACTCGCCGCACTGGAGCCGATCCGCGTTGCTGTGCTTGCGCAGGTTTTCGATTCTCGTGATGTAACCGCAGTACATGATTCCACTCCTTTGTAAATAATTGTCGTACTATTGGAAAGGCAGAAAGCGCCGAGAAACACTTTCTGCCTACGATTATAAATTATTGTCTCGCTTTTGTCAAGACATTTTCAGAATTTTTTGCGAAATCTCCGCGATTTTTTCCGCAGCGACTACCATGTCCGCCGAGTTTGTGGTAGCGCCGAGGGAAATGCGCACCGTGCAGGCCGCTTCTTCCTCCGGCATCCCGATCGCCTTGAGCACATGGGAGATACCGGAGCCGGACGAGCACGCCGAGCCTGCGGAAACGCAGACGCCCTCCATATCCAGCCGCAGCAGCAGCGCCTCGCTGTGAACGCCGAAGAGCGTGAGACTGATGATGTTGTCGATGTGCGGCGCGTCGTCGCAGTTGACACGGAAGAGAGAGGAGCCGCGAAGCTGGTTGGCAAGGCGGCGCAGGAAGATGTCGCGCAGCGCTGCATACTTTTCCATCTGTACGGACAGACCTTTCGTGACGATTTCCGCAGCCATTCCAAGCCCGACGATGGCGGGTACATTCGGTGTTCCACCACGCATACCGCGTTCCTGTCCGCCTCCGAAAATCAGAGGATTCTTGTGAATTTTGCTGTCGATATAGAGGAAGCCTGAGCCGAGCGGTGCGCCGAACTTGTGACCTGACGCCGAAAGCATATCCACATGGCACTTTTTGACGTCGATCGGCGTATGACCGGCAGCCGCCACCGCATCCGAGTGGAGCGGGATACCGTGCGTTTTGCAAACCGCTCCGATTTTCTCCATCGGATTGATGGTTCCCAGCTCGTTGTTCACCCACATGACGGACGCCGCGCCGATACGATGCGGCATATCGTTCCTCTGTATCTCGAAATCGAGCCACTTCGGATCAATGCACCCGTTTTGCGCCACGTCAAGAGCGATATACGGCACGCCGAATGTGCCGCGTCCGTAATGCTCCAGAGGCTCCGTTACAGAGTGGTGCTCCGCCTTGGTTGTGACGACCGTGCCGCATAGGTTGGCGATCCAAGCGTTGTTGGACTCCGTACCGCCGGAGGTGAAGAAGATTTCCGAGGCGTCCGCATTTATCATCGCCGCTACCTGCTCGCGGGCGCGCTCGATCGCTTTGCTCGCCGCGACGCCCTGCGAGTGGATACTGGACGGATTGCCGACGTTTTCCGCGCAGTACCACGGCAGCATTACCTCCAAAACGCGCGGATCGACCGGCGTGGTCGCCGCGTGGTCAAGATAGATCATCGTTATGCCCTCCTGTTCCAGGCATCTGCGGCCTGTTTGAAAAGCTGCGCGTCATTTTCAATGTCGCTTCGCGACTCGTTCTCGTTCACATGGCGCAAGACGCGCGATCCGTAGCAGTGGCAGCTATTGCAGTACAACGATGCGTGATAGATCCGCTCAAAATTGGATTGAGCGGTTTTGACCGAAAACTTAATATCTTTGCTACCACAGAACGGGCAAGGATTTAAGCCGTTGCTCGCTCCGCCGATAGTGGACATGAGATCACACTGACCGTTAGAGTCAATGCTGACATACGAATCCGATACGCAGTATCCATTTTCATAGTTACTGCAATTTGCGACTTCACATCTCATGGATAACTACTCCTTGTTTTATTTTGCGGACTCACCGGAATTGCACCGGAGCACCTGCGTTCTGCACCCACAGGCGTGACGCTTATCCGTGATGTCGTCATATATACCTTAGAAAGGGAGGAACCGCACTATGTCGGCTCGTGCTGAGAAGCGGGACTCGAACCCGCAGACCGCGAATATGGCTCGCTGCCCGTCCTTCGGGCTGCTCCCAGCATACTGCCGCACTTACGCGGCTGTAGCGGTCTTTCCCGCCGTCAAAAGGAGAACCAGTTGCCGTCCACCACAAACGGCTGGCGGAAGGGGAGGGGATCGAACCCTCGCGCCGCTTGCGCGGCCTGACGGTTTAGCGAACCGTTCTCTTCACCGCTTGAGTACCCTTCCATATCGGAGCCGCCGTTACGCAGCCCCGGAAAACAGCGACTCCACATACCGATCCATGTCCGTCACGAGCTTGTGGCAGTTGCCGTGCAAGGCGTGGTTTTTCCACGAGGCGTACTTCTCGTCGAACTTCTCGCGCGTCATTCGACCGTCGCGCACGAGCTTCGCGTATTTGCGAAGACGCCGCTTGATCTGGCGCTTGTTGTCGCCGGTGAGCTTGCGGATGACCTTGCCGTTCTCCGTGAGATAGCTGTGGAAGCCGAGAAAGCGGACGCCCTGCCGTATCGGTACGATCTCGGTCTTGCCGTTGAGCGTCAGGCGAAGCTCGGCAAGATACGCCCTGATCTCCGCGAGACATTTTTCCAGATATTCCTTGTCTTCCGCGATCAAATAGAAATCGTCCATATATCTCCCGTAATATCGGCAGCCAAGCTCCTCCGTGATGAAGTGGTCAAGCCCGTCGAGAAACATCAGTGCGAAAACCTGACTGCACTGGTTTCCAAGCGGCAATCCAACGCCGCTTGTGCTGTCGATCAGCAGGTCGCACACCCATTGGATGCCGGCGTCGTCAAAGTAGCGGCGGACGCAGGCTTTCATCAGGTCGTGGTCGATGCTGTAGAAAAACTTGGTGACGTCGCATTTGAGAATGTAACCGCTTCTCCCGCGCTCCGCATAGAAGCTCAGCAGGTTTTCCGAAAGACGATCCAATCCGAACAAGGTTCCCTTGCCTGTTTGACCGGCATAGTTGTCGAGGAGAAAACACTCACACAGCTTCGGCAGCAACACACAGTCGCACAGGCAATGCTGGAGAACCTTGTCGCGGAACGTACCTGACCGGACGATCCTTCGTTTCGGCTCGGAGACGATAAACTCGGTGTACGCGCCGACGCGGTAGGTGCGCTCCTCCAACTGGCGCTTCATCACGCACAGATTTTCGAGAGCCAGCACATTGAACCGCTGCGCGCTGCGTTTCTTCCCCTTGCCTTTGCAAGCGACCTGATACGACCGGAACAGATTTCCAAAATCGACCAGCCTTTCAAAATCGCTCGCGTCATTTGTGTTTGTCCCGCCAGAGGCGAGAGAGGTCGTATGCTCTTTTGACAGTATGGCGCACTCCTTTTAGCCGCTGAAGCAGCTTATAGACCTCGCTGATCCACCAGAACGGGCGAACGTCGTTGCTGTAGTCACAGTCGTTCCAGTTCAGGATACCATTGGAGTTGACGTAGCAGACGTTGCGAGCATCAGCATACAGCCTAAAGGATTCGTCCGGTCAGGTCTTCCGCCAAGCGAGCGTCATGTATTTGACGTCGTGAGCTAAGGAAGTCCACGTTTCGCTCGTCGCTGCGCTGATGAGATGAGCGTGGAGGCTGTATTTCACAAGGCTTAGAAATTTGTTGCAATGGGTGATAGCGCTCGTTTGATAGTCGAAGCGCTTTTGCCGCTGAGATGGCGAATCGTTGCGGAAGGAATTTGCATCCATGACATCGCTGTGAATGTTCAGCGCGTACTTCTGGAGCGTATCGGCCAGACGACGAAACTTGACAGGATAGTGCTGCCGGCTCGTCGTCAGGTCGAAGACGCTGAAATACAGAGCTTCCGCTTTGTCGCCGATGTCAAATTTGACCTCTTCGCTCATCGCCGAGTATCAAGATACGAAGATCGAAGAGTCCAAAACGCAAAACGGGCGAACGTCGCCGCCGCAGTCACAGCCGAACCAGCCCAGGATACCATTGGAGTGGACGCAGCAGACGCAGCGAGCATATCCGGTGCTCTCATCGTGCGTCACTCTGGTAGCCGTCCACCAGGGCGAACCCATCGCCGGAAGATACTCGCGATAGCGGCGGTAGAGATCGGTCGTAAGAAGGGAAACATGGTCGCGGACAGAGAGCTTTTTGCCCGTTCCGTCGTCGGCGACGAGCTTGATGGTGTGCTCCACGATGTTGCTTGCGCCGACCGCATTGGAAAGCTCATTATAGAAGGTGTCGTTGAGATAGCGGCGCACGTCGCTCTTTGCGTAGTCGCCGCCGCCGGCGTAGTCCATCGTTTTGACGGAATCCTTGGCGAGCACGGCCGTCGTGGTCGCGCTGTGCTCCAGGACGTAGAACTCGCGGTCGCCGAGCTTCACGATCTCACCGCACTTGACCTCGCCGAGCGTGCGGCGCGGCTGCTCGGACAGGGTAACGGTGATGTCGCCGTTGCCGTGCTCCTTGACGTCGACCTTGACGTTGGGAAACTCATTTTTGATCTTGATCTGCATTATGCGTTCTCCTTTTCCGGCGCTTCGCCCGCGTCATCCACGGACAGGAGCTTGGTGAAGTTGGCGATGATCGCCGCGTTGTGCTTCTGGTTGCGGGCGAGCTTGTCGCGCGTTTCCAAAAGCTGCGCGGTGTAGGTCTCGGTGGTCGCCGTATCATTAAAAAACTCCTGGTTGATGAGTTCCAGACTGGAAATGGTGCGGGAGACCATCTCGACCGCGCGGTCAGCCTGCGCCGTAAGCTCGCCGAGGCGATTCTGCTTGGCGCGCAGAATGTCGGGCTGCTGATTGGACATGGCGTGCGTTTTCTTCATGCCGTTTTCCTCCTTATTCCAGACCGCCGATGCTGACGATCGCTCCGCCGCCGGATACGGTCGGCAGCTCGCCGTTCCACTGCTCATACTTGATCTTTTCGATCAGCTCCGGCGTCAGCGATGCCGCGATCTTGCGGTTGGCGTCCGCCTCCGCCTCCGCCGCAATGCGGAGGACTTCCGCCTCGGCGTTTGCCTGAATGACTGCGGTTTCCGCCGCTACCTGCGCGACCTCCTTGTCCTTGTTCGCCTGCACCTTGGCGGTCTGCGCCTCGATGTTGGCAAGCTCAAGCTCCTGCTGCGCGTTGACCTTCTTCTGGATCGCCGCAGCGGTCTCCGGATCAACGTCGATGTTGGTAAAGTTTACGGTGTCGATCAGAATACCGTACTGGTCGAATTTCTTGCGCAGGTACTCGTCCAGATGCGCGTTGATGTCCGTACGCTTGTCACCGAAAATGTCGGTGACGGGATAGAGCGCCGTGATCTCCTGCGTCCACGCGGAGACCTTGGGCTTGATGAACGTATCCTTGATCGTCTCGCCGTTCTTGCCCTTGAAGGTGATGAACGTCTGCGCGACGCGCGGCTCGTCGAACCGATAGGAAAATTCCAGCTCGACCGTGACGCTCTTGCCGTCCGACGTGGGGCATTTGAAGCTCTCGTCCTTCTTGGAATCGCCCTTTTCGCCGGAGACGAGGTAGGACTGCTCCAGTCCGATCGAGTAGGTCGTGACCTTCTTGGTCGGCGCGACCATGTGCCAGCCCTGCGACAGGATCTCGCCGTCCACGCCGCCGTCCATGTTGTATACCACGCCGACGTAGCCGGCGGGGATCTTCTTGACGCACATCATGCACAGGATCAGCGCGACGACCAGGCAAACGCCCAGCAGGATGCCTCCGATGTAACCGTTTTTCTTCATGTCTCTTCGTTCCTCTTTTCATCATTATTTTTTGCGCCCTCGCAGGACGCGGGATTCTCTTCTTCGGTCATGGCGCGCTTGGCGTCGCCGTAGAGCTTGTTTGCGAACTTGCCAAACGGCTTGAAGCAGAACGACAGGATGAACCAGAGCAGCACGATGCCAAGGATCAGCAAAATGTAGAATACCGGCATCCGATCGCCTCCTTACGTTTCATCCGGCGGCGGAGCTTTCTTCGTCCACTCGCGCCCGTCCGTCCACTTGAGCGTTCCGTCCTTGTAGCGGACGAGATAGCGCATGTAGACGCTCGACGGATCGACCTTGCGGATGACGCCGCGCCGCTTCATCTTGAAGTCGTACACCTCATCACCAACGGCGTGCGTCACAGGGACTTCCTTTTTCTTGCGTTCCATAAAAACCTCCTATATAAATTATTGTCGCGCTTATGGAAGATTTGAAAGGCCGCAGCCTTCCAAATGTGCTGTTTCACTGAAACAGCTTCTTGTAATGCGTATAATCCGAAATCATGTTGCGGTACGCCTCGTCGTTTTTGAAAGCCGTTTCAAAGACGCGCTCCGCAAACGCTTTATCGCCGATGTCAAATTTGATGCTCTCGACCTCTTCCGCATACGCGCGGTTAAATATGCCGGACATGTGGATCACATCGTAGGTGATGGAATACTGCCGATCCATCACCGCGTTGAAACGCTTGAAAAGCTGGTACATTTGCGAGACAGTAATTTGACTGCTCCGCTCCGTGCGGAAGAGATATTCAGACGCCTGGTAAGTGTGAAAGATGACGCCGCGCGCCTGCTGGGAGAATCCACGGGACTCCTTGTAATCCAAGAGCTGATCCATAACAAAAATCGGCATCTTAACGAGCTTCCCATCCACCATAACGCCGTCTTCCAAAACATCCGCTTTCTTTACGGTGCAGATTTGCTCGATCGTCAGGCCAAACCACGCAAGATACGAAGCGCAGACATGAAGCTCGAACTTTGCGTCGTCGATCGGCTCATCCGTCCTGACCGTTTCCTCCATGCAGGAACGCAGATGCGCCAGATTGCGGAAATATACGACCTTCTCTCTGGTGCTGCCGGCGATGTTCATATCCCCCATGCCGACCGACATCAGGATTTTTTCCTGCCCGTCAGAAAAGTTGCCGCAAGCGATCTGGTAGCGGACGTAACGTGCCAGCGCCATTCTGTACTGTGTAAAGCTGGATTTTTTGCGGATTTCCAATGCGCTGAGCAGGGAAACATAGTCCTCGCGCGTCATGTCTGCATCCAGTTTTCCGCCGTTTGCCTTGTCCCAAGCGCGAATGGCCTTTTCCTTTTGCAAAAAGGCGCTCTTTACCGAAGCAGCGCACGCGCTCAGCCCGTTTTCTTCATCCGTGAAAAACCGGTCGTTCATCTCGCACCCTCCGATCCGCTCCTATTTCATCTGGTGAAGGAATGGTATCACAATCGTACCGGAAAGTCAATAGCAAAACAGAAATTTATTTGGATTTTTCCGCTACCACCGATTGACGACTGACTTAAGAACATCGCGGCGCGCCGGCGTCATTTCCTCGATGTTATGGCGCAGGCGTCTCGGTTCCTCTGTGAGCTTCCGCCAAGCGTCATAACGCCCCTGCCAATAGCCGGCATAGTAATCCGTGAGCGCTCCGTGATCGAAGGAGCTGCATCCGACTTTATAAAAGAGCTGATCTAACAGGGAAACGATCTCGTCACTGCGCGCAATCAGGCTGAAATGCTCCACCTTTTCGCCGTAATCCAGCACGAGCATAACGTAGGATTCCATGCCGACGCCGACGTTTATGTAGAGGTATTTCGCGTCCGGTTCCATAAACTGCGGAGGCAGCGCGCCGCAGTAAGGCAAATACAGCGCGTCGTTCCGCTCGCTTCTGAGCTTTACGCTGGACAGATCCAGCTCGAAGTCACCTAATCCCTTTGCGGGATCGCCGGGGAGTATCAATACGACCGCCTCCTATTATTATTTATGGGAAATGCCTTGACAGTAACGAATCCAAGTGGTATGATTGCGGTACACCACGAAAGAAATCGTACCATCCGAGGCATAATATACCAGACTAATTTCGTTATGTCAATACCATTTCACGAAAAAAATCGTGGAACGGAGGATTTTTTATGGACTCCATCATCTACACCCGCACAAAAGAGCTGTGCGACGAGCGCGGCATTTCCATCACGAAGCTGGAATCCGAGCTTGGTTTGGGACAGTATTCCATCGGAAACCTCAAAAACTCTTCCAATCCGACCATCAAGACCGCCGTGCGCATCGCGGCGTACTTCGGCGTTTCCGTCGACTATCTGATCGGCGCGTCCAACATCCGAACAAAAGCGGACGATCTGGCGCAGGACAGCGACTTCGTTTCCATCCAGCGCGCGCGTGAGCGCATGACAGACGTAGACCGAGACCGCATGATGGCGATGCTGCAGGTCGCTTTTGACAAAGCGTTTGAAGATAAGACCACAAGCATTGAGCGGTTTATCCACAGCAGAAACGCAGACATCCTCGCAACCGGTTTGGCAGCCGTAGCAACCGGAGTGGCAGCAGGCGGCGCAATGGTCGCCGCGACGAATCCTGTGACGGCTCCGCTTACCGTTCCGCTTGCTGGAGTCGCCGCCGCAAGCGCCGGCGTGATGATGTCGAAGGATGAAAAGGACAAGAAACGCAAGACGCAAAGATCGAAAAAGGAGTAACATGATCCGCTACGCGAGAATCCACAACGAGGTTTTGAAAATTTATCGCGATATGGCTCAACTGACGTTTCCAATCGAACCGGAAGCGGCGCTTGTGCGGCATCCGAACTGCAAGATGATGACATACCGCGAGTTTTCCATACTCAACGACTGCCGCGTTGAGGAGACCATGCGGCTGTGCGGCAGCAAGGATGGCAGCACGCACTTTGACGTTCTGCGCGGGCGATACCTTATCCTCTGGAACAACGATCCGTCCGATAATAATGTACCAGGCCGGCAGCGATGGACGAAAGCGCATGAGCTTGGTCATGTTCTGCTCGGACATCTGAGCGATGAGGCTAAGGAACGAGGGGATAGCGATGGATTTTTCCACCGGTTCCACCGCGAGGCAGAGGATGAAGCGGATCTGTTTGCCTCATTGCTGCTCTGCCCGTGGGCGCTGTTCCGTCAGCTCGGCATCCACTCGCCGGCGGACATTATGAACGTGTTCGGGCTTTCCGTCGAGGCTTCCAACATCCGCTGGGAAGATTACAAGCGATGGGAGTTTTCCAAACGGCACGAAAAAGAATTACAATGGGAAAGCAATATGCAGGGCTTGTACGCACTGCGCAAGCGTTCCGAAAGGTTGCGGCACCCGCCGCTCCGGTACAACGGAAAAATCTACTCAGGAATTTTGATATGGCCGGACAAGGTTTCAGGCGACTCCACATAGGAGCCGCCTGTTTTTTACGGCTTCTTTCTGTCTCCGTCCATCAGTGCCTCCAAAACGCGGCGATAGCACCACATGTTCGGACAGTAGCGTCTGCTTTTGAAAATCTGCTCGTCCGTTCCGTTAAAGAACTTGAGGATCGCGGCCGCTACGCCGGAGGAGCGGGAAATACCGGCATCGCAGTGAACGATAATGTCCGTATCAGAATTTGCCTTGAGGAAATCGCGAATCGAGGCGGCGTCCTCTTGCGTCATCATGTCTGATTCGTCCACTTTCCGACCGTAAACGTCCAGTCCCGGACGATCCGCGTCGTGGAAGCTGAGGCGCAGGATGTTCCGCACGCGGTTCTGCGGTGAGGTAAACGGAGCGGTCTCGTAATCCATGCACGGATCGGAAATGGAGATCATCACCGCGTTCCGGTCATGCGGCTGATGGCAATATCGTACGGCATCGCGCCTCGACATGACGGTTACATTCATTTCGCTCTGCCTCCTAATAAACGCGATAGTCGATGTTGACGTTCTTGGGATTGATTTGTTCCACTATGCTGCGATACTTCTCTATGATCGCCTCGTCGATCTGTTCCTGCGTGCAGTATTCAACAAATTTGGACTGAACGTACTTCGGACGATCGGGATACGGCGTGCTCCGATAGGAATATGAATCCCTAATCTCGCTTGCAAGACTGCGAGCCTTGCGTTTACCGCGCGGCGTGATGAGAACATCGCGGACATTGTACCACGTCATGTTCCCATATTCGTCGTAGTGGAACTCCACGACGATTGTTACGCGGTCGCCATTTTCTGTGACATATTTCATGTGATACCTCCTTATTACCACCGGCAGGGAAGAAGCAACGCGACGACGGATGGATCAATGCAGCCAGTCTTCGGATAGACCAGAAGAGATGCGAACTGTTCCGAAAACGGCTTGGCATATCCGAGGTAGGCAAGACGCCCCGTTCCGCAGGCTTCCAGCACGTTGACCAAAAGGCGGACGTCAAAGACGCTGGAAACTGCTCCGCTTCCGTCACTCTTCTTCGCCGTCAGCTTGATCCGTCCCGGCATTTTCCGCAGCTCGGCCACGTTTGGCATGTTTTCCACGAGGTAGAATTTCCCATCGTCTTCTGACTTGCGCAGAAGCTCGTCGAAAGTGTCTTCGCGCGGCGCTTCCGACAATCCATCAGGCTTGCTCCGCAGAGCGATGAGCGAGTAGCCGTCCGTGATGATGTAACGCTCACCGGACGGATGCGCGCCGACGATCGCGTGCGGGCGCTGCTTCGTTTCTCCCTCCATGATGCGTTCCATCGCGGCAAGCTGTTTCTTCGTGAGCTTTTCCATGACGGCCTCCTTATCTGCGGACGACGCGGCGCGCGTATTCATCCGCAGCTCTCCGCTGGCAGTTTTCGATGCAAAGTTGAATGATGAGGTACAAACATCCAGCCAAAACAAGCATTTCCAAAATCCTCCTTCAGCACATGAACTCTGCCATGAAGTTTTCAAAGTCGGACGCGAAGCAGATTCCGCTTCCATCCTCCGGCGCGATGCCGGTGTTCTTGACGCGAGCGAGAAGATTGTCGTAGATCAGGGTGTCGACCTCCACGCCAAAGTGCAGGCACAGCGCCGTCCAGAGTGCGCGAAGCTGCTGCTTGAAGTCCTCATCGTTCCATTCGTCGCGGTGCGAGAGGGCGAAGAAGAGGAGAAATTCCATCTCCGCGTCCTGGCTCAGCTCTTCCGCGCGGCGTTCCAGCTCCTCGCGAAGCTGCTCGCTGTCCATGTTGAAATCCATATCGTTACTCCTTTCAGTTCTCGTAAATCGTTTTCTTGCCGTAGGTGACCTTCGTGATCTCCGCCGTAGACAGGCGGGAGAAGCAGTTGAAGTCCGCGCCGAAAAGCTCCTTGAAGAGGCGGTCGCCGGCGACGCCCGTGACGAAATCCGATGCGTGTACCCTGTCGCTTTCCACGATGATGCGGATGAGGTGCGCGCGTTCCATCTTTTCCGCCGCGCGCTTGCCGTCGTGGGCGAACTCGACGAGAAGGTTGACCGCATCCGTTGTGATCAGCGCGGTGCCCAATGCGCGCTCGTAATCATCCACCAACGTCGGCTTGTCAATCAGAGCCTCCGTCGCAATACGCTGGCGCTTGAGGTAGGCAAAG
>CAMVGI010000005.1 GCA_947166955.1 uncultured Clostridia bacterium
AACGTGGTCGCGGGCAACGTGCTCAACACCAAGACGTCTCCGTCGCTTCCGACGCGCTTTTATCTGGGACTGAGCAGCACCGAGCCGACGCTTGCGGGCGGCAACGTGACCGAGCCGGCAGCCGGCACGGGCTACGCGCGCGTGCAGCTTACGAGCCTGAGCGAGCCGACTGACGGCGTTGTGACCAACAGCGCGAACATCGACTTTGCCGAGAGCACGGCGGCGTGGGGAACGATGTCGCACTACGCCATCTTTGACGCGGCGACGGGCGGCAATCTCCTGATGTACGGCCGTTTGTCCGTCAGCCGCACCGTGGAGGCGGCGACAATTATGACGATCAAGGCAGGTTCGCTCAATATCTCGGTGGTGAACCCCACGGCGTAAGGAGTGATGCACCGTGAGAGAGTATGACGTCTATCTCCGGCAAAGGCTGACGGAAGCGGATGTCATCATTCGCTCCATCCCGCTGCGCGACGGCATCTCCGTGACGAACCGCATCATGCTGGAAACCATGCTGCGCTACTACACGCTACAAAAGTTTGTGGCGGCGCGCATGGAATCCGCGCTGGTGACGGAAATCGACGGCGTGCTTTCGCGCATTTTCTCGCTCATCGGACAGGAGACGGAGCTTCGCATCGACGCGGAGTTTGCCGCGCGGTACAAAAACGAACTGGAACGAAACGGCATTGAGCTTTCGCTTGACGACGTTGCCGGCTATCTGCACGGCTTTCTTGCGGTGAGCGACGCAATGGCGCTTACGCTTTCCGACATTGAGACGGGAACGAAGGTGTCTCTCGGCGAGGGGGAGAACCGGATCGGGCTTGAAAGCCTTTGTCGCGGCGACGTGAAGCGCGCGATGGAGCGGGCGAGCAGCGCTCTTTCCATTCTCAGCTCCGAGCCGGACACGGCGAAGAAGACGGCGGAAACGGTCTACTCCGGTCTTCTGCTGGACAGCGGTGAGTTTCCGCTTTTTTATCGGCTTTCGTGCGGCGTGGAGGCGGCGTTTTCCATCGCGGTCGACATCGCGGAGATCGAGCTGCATTATTCGCTCGGCAGCGGCGAGGACGCGATCGTGCTTGCCGCGAGCACGGCGGACACGGCGGCGGTCAAGTCGATCGAGGTGGCGGACGCCATCGTGCTTTTTGCATCGGCGAGCGCCGCGCTTCGGTATTTCTTTGCGCTTGACGATTCCATCGCCATTACGACGAGCGCGAGCGCGGCGATCCGGCGACTGCGCGCGCTTTCCGAGGTGGACGGCGACACGCTTGCCGACATCGACGGCATGACGCTGGACGAACTCTATTACGTCGAGCTGAGTTGACAGACATGAAAGGAGGAAGACACCCATGTCGCAGGCACATCTTGGCAGTTTCAACGGGACAGTAACGCCGAATGTCAACATGCTTGACATTTTTAAGGCAAACGAGATCGCCGACAATCCAAACAGCATCCTCAACTACGGCGACCTCGTGCTCAAGAAGTTCGGCATCTCCTGCCCCGCCGGCACTGTGGTTTCTATCAACGGGAAGAAAATCCCGATTTTTACCGGCGTCTTCGAGCTGGGTATGAACCAGATCGACATTGTATCTCTCGTATTCGAGAGCGCGGTGGACGTCAATATCTACTATATGTTTTAGGAGGTGAAAAGCGATGGCAGATCAGAGCTTTTTCCCCAACAATGGCTCCGGCGGCACGACCAACTACAACGACCTCACCAACCGTCCCGTGACCAACCTCGCCGGCAGTGGCATTACCATTTCCGGACTTTCCACCGGCGTCTACAACATCGACGGCACATGGAAGATGACAGCGGATGACACGCCGCGCGAGACGCAGAAGGACGACCTCTTCTATGTGAAGAACGACGCATCCGGCAGCCACCTCACTTGGGTTACGGCCGGCAAGATCTATACGTTCTCCGTCGTTGCGGGCGGAACCGCAGCGGACATCGAGGAGGGCGAGCTTGCATCCACCGAGGACATTACCGACGCGCTCGTCGGCAATTTCGGCGATTAAGAGCATTTCGCTTGAAACCCGCTTCGCTGGGCTTTCAAACGAGAAAGTTTCACTTCGCTCCCCGCACGCCTGCGGCGTACAGTCCGCTCCGTGCAGGGAGTTTTTCGGCACGCGCATGTCGCGCCGAAAAACGATCAAGTTCATTTCCGCCTGCTGGCGGAAAAAATAAAATATGAGAAAGGATGATACTACTATGGCTAAACTCGTTTACAAAGGTTTGAAGGCGAACCTGCCCGTCTCCCGCAACGCCGACTCTTTCTATCTCTGCACCGACACCCGCGAGCTGTACTTCGGCATGAACCTCTATACGGAGGCTGTGCGGCTGTTTGAGTCCGCAGACCTCGACACCGCGCGCGATCTGCCCGCGAGTGACGCGCTGACCGCGAAGGGCGTCGTCTACTTCGACCTTGCCGACAACTCCGGCTGGGTGCGCAACTTCGACGTGCCGCTCGGCGATCCCGGCGACTGGGTTTGTGTCATCGCCTCCACCGAGAGCATGACCTACCAGATCCGCAAGCTCTCCACGCCGACGAGCGGCGCGTTTGCGTCCTACGCGCTCTTCCAGGGCGGCGAGCAGGTTCCGACGACCGATCCGACCAAGAACTGCGTCATCGACATTCCGAAGGACTTCCTTGTCAAGTCCGCTGACCTCGACACCGTGACGGCTGCTGACAAGGCGAGCGGCGGCAAGTTTGAGAACGACGATCGCTTCGCCGTCGGCGATCTCTACATCGACTTTACCGTCAACACCCGCACGCTGGTCAAGGCGACCGGCACTTATGTCGCCGGCACGACCTACTATGCCGATGAGCTTGGCACCATCCTCGTCGACACCAGCTCCTTCGAGGAGGGCGTGACCGACGTTTCCGCCTACTACGTCGTGGACGGCAGCACCGAGAGCCACATCTACCTGAACGTCAAGGAGCTTGGCATCGCGCTCAAGGCCGGCGACGGCATCGAGCTTGCCGGCGATGACGACGACGAAATCACCATCAAGCTGCACACCGGTCACGAGAACGGTCTTGCCGTCAGCGCGGACGGTCTGGCGCTCGGCATGGCTGCCGCCGCGACCACGACTTACGTTCAGGCGACCGGCACTTATGTCGCCGGCACGACCTACTACACCGATTCCACCGGCGCGACCGAGGTGGACACCACCGGCTTCGAGGAGGGCGTGACCGACGTTTCCTCCTACTATGTCGCGCAGGCTGTCGCCGCGAAGAACGGCGCGATGAGCGGCGAGGACAAGGAGCACCTTGACATCGCCTACGACGCCATCCTCGTCGGCAGCTTCTAAGCCGCCGCGAGCGAAATCCAAAGGGGAGCTGTGAAATCTCATGGCTCCCCTATTTTTTAACCATTCAAAGAAAAGGGGGTAGAAGACTATGCCGGATACTTTTGCGCATTTCGCTACGGCGACCAAAAGCAAGGCAAAAAACTACGCCACCGTCCCGATCGACAACGGTTTGTTCCTCATTCTGACCGATACGAAGCAGCTTTGCTACGACTTCGGCGGTACGCGGCTTTTCCTTGGCGACATCGAGGAAATCGAAACCGAAGAGGCGCGTGAGGCCATCGTCTCGCCGCTCGACAAGTTCTATTTTGTCCGCGAGGATACGAAGCTCTGGCGATATATCGGCGGCGAGTGGCACTTCTGGGCGGATGGTGAGAGCGCAAGCGAGCACATCGAGCAGACGATTCTTTCCACGAACGGCGTCCACGGTTTGAAGTACAACGCTGCGACAGGCGTTCTCTCGTATCTCGACGCGAACGACGACTGGCAGACGCTTCTTGTGGGCGATTCCTCCGTCGTGCTCGCGACGTTGCTTTCATCCGGTTGGACTGGCAACGAGCAGACCGTGACGGTTAGCGGCGTCGACTCCGCCACCAACGGTACGGCCGGATTGACGCAGGACATTACGACGGCGGCATACGAGGCGGCGTGCGACGCGGCTTTGCGCGTTTCCGCCCAAGGTACTGACAGTGTTACCATCACCGCGATGGGCGACGTGCCGAGCGTCGATATTCCCATTGCCATCATCACCTTCCCGCGCGGCGGAAGCGCTGGCGGCGGCACGGGCGATTACAACAACCTCGACAATAAGCCGCAGATCGGCGGTGTGACGCTTTCCGGCAACAAGACGCTCTCGCAGCTCGGCGCGGCGGCAGCGTCCGAACTCGGCGACGTCTCCGAGCTGACGACGACTGCAAAAACCAGCGCGGTCGCGGCAATCAACGAGCTGAACAACGGCAAGGTCAATAAGGTCAGCGGCAAGGGACTTTCCACCGAGGATTTCACAACGGCTGAGAAAAACAAGCTCGGCGACATCGAGGCAGAGGCGCAGAAGAACGTGCAGGCGGATTGGGAGGAGGACGATACCACGTCCGACGCCTACATCCAGAACAAGCCCACGCTCGGCACGGCGGCGGCGAAGAACGCGACCGACCACGTTCAACCGAACAGCCATGACCTCGTGGAGAGCATCGCGGTCTATTCCGCCATCAACAACGCCCTTTCCAGCGTCTATACGGCACGCGGCGATTTGACCTGCGCGGAGCTGACGAGCAGCCTGCTTGTGGCGGCGAACGTCGGAAGCGTTTATGAGATGAGCGATTCCGGCACGACAACCGCGCTGTTTTTGCAGGGCGCAGGACAGACCATCAACATCGGTGACAACGTGGGTATCATTCAGGTCGGCGAAGACGCCTATAAGTTCAACTTGATGGCGGGCGCTTTTGATCTGACGGACTATCAGAAGAAGGTGCTTGCTACTGCGCTTGTCATCGGCGGCGCTTCCAGAACGACTGTTGAGGCTGCGCTTGCGGCGCTGAACAGCGCAAAGGCTGACGCTTCGAGTGTTCCGAGCGCTTCTTCCGCAACGCCCGCTATGGATGGCACCGCTTCCGCAGGCACTTCGACGAGCTGGTCTAAGGGCGACCATGTGCATCCGACCGACACGACCAGACAGCCGAAGACGCTGGAAACGCCCGTTGAGGTCGCAGGAGAGAGCAAGACCACCGTTGAGTCCGCGCTGACGGCGCTTGCCGGACTGCCGATTTCTTCCATTCTCGCTTCTCCGCGTATGCACGCGAACATCTATCGCGGTCAGTATCTCGGCTCGTCCGTTACGGCGGAGCAGTACGCGGCTATCAGTGCGGGTACATTTGAGGGACTGTATATCGGCGATTACTGGACGATCGGCGGCGTAAACTGGCGCATCGCGGATTTCGACTACTGGTACGGCAAGGGCGATACCGCCTGCTCGACGCACCACGTCGTCATTGTCCCCGACACCAATCTCTATAACGCCGCGATGAACGACTCCAACGTCACGACGGGCGGCTACATCGGCTCGAAGATGTATACGGCAAATCTCGCGAACGCCAAGACCACTATCAACAGCGCGTTTGGTTCTGCGCATATCCTCTCGAAGCGCAATCTGTTCACGAATACGGTCTCGAACGGCATCCCTACAGCAGGCGAGTGGAAGGACAGCACCGTCGACCTGATGAACGAAATCAATGTCTACGGAAGCTACATCTTCACGCCCGCACCCAACGGTTCGACCATTCCGTACATCTATACCATCGACCACACGCAGTTCGCGCTCTTCCGGCTTGACCCGACGCGCATCTGCAACCGCGCGAACTGGTGGCTCCGCGACGTTGTTTCAGCGGCTTATTTCGCTTTTGTCTACAGCTACGGCGCTGCGAACTACCGCGGCGCTTCCTCCGCTCTTGGCGTGCGTCCGGCTTTCGCAATCAAAGCGTAGCGAATCTTTCATCCCCGCCCCTCGTGGGCGGGGAGAAAGAGACAACCAACCAATTACATTAACCGAAAGGAATGAAACGATATGTCAAACGTGCCGCTGAGCCGAAGAAAAGAATCCAGATTTGAGGCGCAGCACCAGTATTATAAGCTGCGTGACGAGGTGACGCAGCTTCTTCTCAACAACTTCGGATTTTCCGCAGAGAAGTATCAACGGCAAATCGACCGCATCCGCGAGCAGTACAAGAAACAGGACAACGGCGCGGAAATCGCGGCGCGCATGGAACGCAAGCGCGAGGAGTTTATCCGCTGGTTCATCACGGCGGAGAAGGACGCCGTTCTTGCCATGCTGCGCAATATCGAAACGGAGTTTACGTTTGCAAACTCTATCTATCCATCCGAGACGCCGGCGAAGAACGAGGAGTTTATCGAACGGCGCAAGCACCTGGACGCGGCAATCGCCAACTGTTTTGTGCTCAAGCAGGAAATCAACTACGTTATCCGAACGCTTCCCGTAGACCTGAACAAGTACGTCCATTTCGCGGACGCCATCGACAAACAGGTCGCGCTCTACAAGGGCGTGAGGACGGCGGACAACCGATTTCTCAAGGACAAGCGCAGGAAAAAGCAGGCGAACGACGGCGGCACGACAGACACGAATCAACCGACGAGAGGGTGAGGCTCCCTTTTCAAAGTCTCAGGGCATCCTTTGTATGAGCGCGCGAACTGGTGGCTCCGCGACGTTGTTTCAGCGGCTAATTTCGCTAATGTCAACAGCAACGGCAATGCGAACTACAACGGCGCTTCCAACGCTAATGGCGTGCGTCCGGATTTCGGTGGCGTTCCGATAAGACCTCTCAGATAGGCAAAACGCCGACGCGAAAGGAAAGGCTGTCCGTCCCGCTTGGGGGAAATGACAGCGCGGAAACGCGGAGTCGCACCTATGGAGACTTGGCCTATGGGAACGGATACGTCTGTCTCCCTACACAGGTCTTAACCCGCAAGGGAACATGGGAAATTCATTTTACGGAGGTTTATGGTGGATTTACCGGCTGTTTACGACATGAATGTGCTGTACGACGCCTTTCGTGCGTCGATGAAAAGCAGCCCGTGGAAGGAGGAGCCGCAGCGGTTCGAGACGGACTTTCTCTCCGAAATCACAAAGCTCCACCACGAGCTGCAAGACAGGACATACCAGACCTCGCAAGGCTCCGAGTTTCTTCTGAGCGAGCGCGGCAAGACGCGGCACGTCCACGGCGGCAGGATGCGCGACCGCGTGGTGAGGCACGCGCTTTGTGACGCCGTGCTTACGCCGGCGCTCCATCCGTATATCATCCACAACAACTTTGCCTCACAGACCGGAAAGGGCGTGGACGCGGCAAGACGCGCGTTCGAGCGCGATTTGCACAACTTCTACCTTGAGTACGGCGACAACGACGGCTGGGTGTTGTTTATGGATTTTTCCAAATACTACGACAACATCCGCCATGACCGCGCGCTGGAGTTGATCAGACCGCACATCGACGAAGACGCCGCATGGCTCCTCGGCGAAATCCTCCATACGTTCCGCGTGGACGTGTCGTACATGACCGATGAGGAGTACGAGCACTGTATGGACGAGAAATTCGACTCCGTGCGCTATTTCGACGCGGTGAAGCCTGATGCGCGCACGGGCGAGCGATTCATGGCAAAGGGAGTTGACATCGGCGACCAGGTTTCGCAGAACGTCGGCGTGTTCTTCCCGACGATGCTCGACAATTTCTTTACCGCCGTTCGTGGGTGCAGACGGTACGGCAGATATATGGATGATTCATACGCCATCCACCGTGACCGCGCGTACCTAAATGAGACGGCGAGGCAGGTGTACGCGCTTGCAAGAGACAACGGGCTTTTTGTCAACGACAGGAAAACGCGCATCGTCCGACTCGGAGAAACCTTCACGTTTCTCAAATTCCGTTACCGGCTGACTGACACCGGTAAGGTCGTACGGCGCATTTCGCCTGATTCCGTCGCAAGGCAGAAGCGGCGGATGCGCGCCTATGCGCGGCTGTCCGACAGGGGAGGTCTTCCGCGAGAGGAGGCGGAGGCTGCTTATCGCTCTTGGATCGGGCGATACGGCAAGTATCTTTCCAAACGGCAAAGAGAGGACGTGCAGACACTTTACGGCGAGCTGTTCGGTCGCAGCGGCGTGGCAATCATCAGAAAAGAGGCGGTGAGAGAAGACTATGGCAACAACCACTAATTATGGACTTTACGTTGAGGACGACCAGACGACGAAGTTTCTATCGTGGCGCGAGAAGATGAACAGTTCAGAATCCACGTCGAACATGCAGATCATCGACCGCGTTTTGGGAGAAAAGGCCGACAACAGCCGTCAGGTCGCCGGAACGCTGAGCCACAGCGCATGGAGCGGCGTGGAGGCTCCGTTCACGCAGACCATTTCCGTCACCGGTTTGAAAGCGACCGACAAGGGCGACATCAACGTCGCGCAGTCCGCTACGTTCGAGCAGAGACAGGTCGCACGGGAAGCGATGCTGTCAGTCATCGGACAGAGCGCGGGCAGTCTTGTCATCGCTGCGGACGGGGAGATGCCGGATCTGGACATTCCCTATGTCGTGACTATCATCGGCTGACGGCATTTTCCCAGAAAAGCGGATTTCTCCAACGGTTTGCAAAAACAAAAATGCCCCGGACGAGCCGTTCCACAATCGGCTTTTACGGGATATATCATCACACGCGGCGCAAGCCGCAAAGGAGGCAAGAACACATGATTACTTCTAACTTTCCGTCCGGCGCGGGCGGCGGTGGCGGCGGTGTGACGCTTGCGCCGTGCTCGAATATCTCCACGAAGGTCAGCCACGGCAAGGTCTATGTCAAGTGGACTGATCCTGCGGACGTAGTGGTCGGCGGCACGACGCTTGCGACGTGGGGCGGCACGATTCTTGTGCGTAAGGCCGGCAGCGCTCCGGTGAGCCGCCGCGACGGTACGGTCGTTGTGGACTCCAAGGTTCGCAGCCAGTACCAGAGCAGCTACTTTACCGATTCCGGTCTGACGGACGGCACGACCTACTACTACAAGCTCTTCCCGTATACGACAACCGGCACCTATACCGACGATCCCGCCGACGAGTTCAACGCGACGCCTGTTGCGGTCAAGGTCGGCAACGTGTCCAATATGAGCGCGGTTGCGGCCGGCAACGGCAAGCTCGCGATCGAGTGGACTGATCCTGCGGCGACGGTCGTCGAGGACGGTATTACGCTTGCGACGTGGGGCGCGACGAAGGTGGTCGTCAAGGCTGGTTCTTACGCGACCGATCCCGATGACGCGGACGCTGCGTGGAGCTACAATTCCACCACGCGCAATGCCTATGCCTCGACGCCGCTGACGGCGACGGGGCTTACCAACGGCACGACATACTATGTGACGTTCTTCCCGACAAGCACGGAGGGCGCGGTCAACACCAACACCGCGAACCGCACGAGCGGCACGGCGGACAGGCTCGTCATCTCCGCTGTTCCGTCCCAGAACGGCACGCTTACTTACGACGGAACGACGCAGGTTCCGACGTGGGATGATTACGATTCCGCGAAAATGACCAAGAGCGAGGTCGGGCAGGTCAACGCAGGCACCTACAACACCACGAGCTTTACGCCGAAGGACGACTACAAGTGGTCTGACGGCACGATCGCGGCGAAAGCGCCCGACTGGACGATCGACAAGGTGACGCCGACCGTTACCGCTCCGACCAAGGCGAGCAACACGACATACGACGGCAACGCGCACGCGCTTCTCGCCACGGACGGTTCCACCAACTACGGCACGCTGCAGTACAAGGTCAATTCCGGATCGTGGGCGGCTACCAGTCCGTCCGAGACGGCAGCCGGCGATTACGCCGTGAGCTATCGCGTCGTGGGCGACAGCAACGTCAACGACGTCGCGGCGGCGAGTGTCGGCACCGTGACGATCGCGAAGAAGACTGGTACGTTGACGGTGAGCAAGAGCACGATCACGCTCAATGCGAGCAAGCTCACGGATACGTTTACGATCGGAGGCGAGCACGATGGCACGGTCAGCGTGCAGTCCAGCGACACGACCGTCGCGACGGTTTCCAAGAGCGGCAACACCGTGACGGTTACATCCGTCAACGGGAAATCTGGCACGGTCACGGTTACTGTTTCCGTCACGAGCTGCACGAACTACACCACGCCGAGCGATAAGACCGTGACGGTCAACGCGCAGTTCCTTCCGGTGGCGTACACATCCGCTCAGGCAGGCGTTACTTATACCAACGGTCTGTCCGGTTTGACCGATGCGCAGATCAGCGAGATCGCAAACGGCATCTCCAACAACTCCGCCATCAACAGCAATACGAGCGAGGTGTGGGTGAGTGTTTATAACCGCCACATCTCTATCGGCGATACCATCAGCTACACGCTTTCCGGCACGAGCTACTCATTCCGCGTGATGGGCTTCAACCACTACACTCTGGCGAGTGCGACCGCATACGGTTCGGCTACCACTACGGGCAAGGCCGGTATCCTCATGCAGATGGTCGACTGCTTCAACACCACGCAGAAGATGAAAGCGAGCATGGCGAGTACGGACGGCTGGCACAACTCCGACCTTCGGACGTGGATGAGCGGTACGATGCTCGGCTACTTCCCGTCGAGCGCGCAGAACGCCATCAAGCAGGTCAATGTTTCTACGGCGAAGGACGTTTCCACGGCGACGCTCAACACGACGGCGGATAAGCTCTTTCTGCCTGCCGAGGTGGAGGTCTTCGGTAGCGCTTCTTACGCCAAGGGCGGCACGAACGAGGGTACGCGCTATGCGTGGTACAAGGCCAATGATACGGCTGCCAATCGCGTGAAGAAGGTCAATGGTTCCGCGAGCTACTGGTGGGAGCGTTCCCCGTATAGCTGGAGCGGCAGCTACTCGTATTTCTGCATTGTCGGCAGCAACGGCAACACCGGCGGTAACAACGCGAGCTACGCCCGTGGCGTCGCGCCCTGCTTCAATTTTTAATCTATTATCTAAGTCCATCCCGCCCCTCCTATGGGGCGGGAGAGGGCGTAGGAGAGATCTATGTCAGTTATCAAGTCCAAAAGAAACGAAAGCTCTATGCAGTTCATCCAAACCGCAAAAGAGCTTGAGGCGTTTGCGCTTTCGGTTTGCATCAAAGCGCCGAAACGCTATGCGCCCTATCTGACGGAGAAGATTTTCGCGCTTGCTTCAACGGTGCATGACGAGGTTCGCGCCGCGAACAATATCATTCCGCTGAACAAGCACGAGGCTCAGATGCGCCGCGACCACCTGATCGCCGCGAACTGCGCCCTCCAAAATCTTGATCCGAAGCTGCAGCTTCTCTACGACGCGATTTTGCAGAATCCCGAAAAGTTCCCGTGGGTAGATCACGCGATGGAACAGTTCGGACTCTACATCGCCGAAGAAGCGAAGCTCATATCCAAGGTCAAACAGGCAGACAGAGCGCGCTACGCAAATCTGCCCGATTGATACCATTCAGGACAAGCTCTGAATCGTTACGATGTGGTCTGACAGCCTGCCCGTGGTTCCGCGAACAACTGGTGGGAGCGTTCCCCGAATAACTGGAACGGCAGCAACTCGAATTTCTGCAATGTCAACAGCAACGGCAACACCAACAATAACAACGCGAGCAACGCCAATGGCGTCGCGCCCTGATTCCATAAGCAAACAGTCAAGAAAAGTAACCGAATACGGCGAATGAGCACTTTTATGGAAGGAGAGCTTGATCCTTGCCGCAAGGCTAAACATGCCTCTCGATGCCTCTGACCGGACGCTGCTTGCATGGCGGAGGTAAGTGCGTATATCCGTTTCATGGTCACTGAGGCTACGCAGCTATCGCGCGCACATTTTTCCCGCTGTACGGGAGGCAAAAGAACCCAGAAAAGGAAGATCGAATACATGACAAGTGAAGAAAGACGCGAAGCGCGTTACCGCAGGCGTAAGGCTAAACGGGATGAGCAGCGCTTCGCGCGGAGCAAAGCGTGCGGAAAGATGGACGAAGTGTTCTTGTTCCGCCATCTTTATCTGTCCGGCAAGAAATCGGCGAAAAACGTCCGATGGAAGGCATCTACGCAAAAGTATCTGAGCAACCTGATCGTCAACTCGGCGCGTTCCAGACAAGCGATCCTGGACGGCACGTTCCGCCACGGGAAATTCTACTGCTTCGATCTGGTGGAGCGAGGGAAGCTGCGGCATATCCGAAGCGTCCACATTACGGAGCGCGTCGTGCAGAAGTGCCTTTGCGACTACTGCATCGTTCCGTCGTTTTCCGGTGCGTTCATCTATGACAATACGGCGAGCCTGCAAAATCGAGGCATGGATTTCGCGCTGCGGCGTTTCGAGCGGCATCTGAAGGAGTATTACCGCAAGCACGGGCGTGACGGATGGGTACTGTTCTACGATTTCCACGACTACTTCAACCTCGCCGCGCACGAGCCGCTTTTCGCTGAGTCCAAGAGGCGGCTCTACTACGATGACGTTCGCAGATTATCCGATGGATTTATCAGCGATTTCCACGATTGCGGGCTGGGGCTTGGCAGTCAGGTGTCGCAGACGAACGCGCTTTTGCTACCGAGCGCTCTTGACCATTTCTGTAAGGAGCAGCTTGGCATACGCGGATATGGCAGGTATATGGACGACGGGCATCTGATCCACGAAAGCCGAGAATATCTGGAGTATTGCTATCGGGCGATCACCGAGAAGGCGGCGGAATCCAAAATCGAGCTGAACCACAAGAAAACGAAGATCGTTCCGCTTCGGCGGGGCGTTTTCTTTCTCAAGACGAAGTTCACGCTTGACGAGAACGGGCGCGTCTACATCAGGATGCGCCGCAGGGCGACGATCATCATGCGGCGCAAGCTGCGGAAGTTCAAAGGCCGGATCGCGGACGGGCTGATGACGTATGACGATCTCAGATGCGCGTATAACAGCTATCTCGGACACATGAAGCGTGGGGACAGCTTCCGGATCATGGAACAGACCAACCAGTATTTCAAAACTTTGTTCGGGTTCTATCCGAACAGGAAAGGATGGGAGACAGTATGTACGAAGTGAAGAAGAACGGCGAGACCATCGCTCTTGTTGACAAGCCCTCGTGGATCAAGCGCCTTGTCAACGGGGATATGGGACTCACCACGAAGGAGCACGCCACGGGTATCGCCATTTCTCTTGGTGTGTTCTCTCTCGGCAAGAGCCGCGACATGGAGGATCTTGACGAAGTGACACTCAACGAGTACGACGCCGGCAAGACTATCGGCGAGCACGGCGAGAGCATCGCGGAGCTGGAAGCCGCCGTGTGTGAATCCGACGAGGCAAATGAGGCATGGAAGGCTGAGATCGAGGCCGCTCTGTGCGAAATGGATATGGGTTAAAAAGAAAGAGAGGGTATGATTATGGCTATTTCTGCTATGGCACGCATTTGGGCGAACCGTCTTGAGGCGGGCAATTTCACTTGGGACGACGTTCCGCAGAGCCGCAAGGCCGACGTCAAGACCGTTCTGCGCGGCGACGTTGAGACTGGCAAGAACGGCATGACCGCCGAGCGCTACGAGGAGATCGTCGGCGAGCCGTATGAGGCGTAACGCATGAGCAATCTGCAAATCATCGAGGAGCTGAGCAAGATCTGCGAGATGCAGAACCGCATCATCAAGGAACAGGCAAAGGCTCTCGAACAGCTTGGCGCAACTGTTCTGGAGGACGAACGCGCCGAGGTCAATGAGCGGTTTTCCAGACTGCTCGATTAAGGATAAGCGACTGGCGCGGGAGAAATCCCGCGCCTCGCGCGTTCCAAAAACGGGGAGGAGGCGAGACCATGAACAAAAAGCCCGTTTACTACATGCAGACCGATGGGAGATGGAGCGGCAAGCGCTATCCGTGCATCGGCGGCACCATGAGCATCGGCGGAGGCGGCTGCGGCGAAACCAGCGCCGCCATGCTGATCGCCACGCTGATCGGGCGCGACGTGTTCCCGACCGAGACGATGGAGTGGGCGTGCGCGAACAACTACGTCGTAGCGGAGCAGGGTACGAGTTATCAGCCGCGCGACTATTTCGTAAACCAGTTCCAGCAGTACGGGATCAAGTGCGAGAGGCTGACCAATGAGGTGTGCCTGAGCGCGAAAAGCCCTGTGCGTGAGAAGGTTATTCGCAAGCTCGAAGAAGGCAACTACATTATCGCGTTGATGAAGCCCAAGGCGGACGGCTCCCGTGGAACGTGGACGAAGGGCGGCCACTTCATCGTGGTATGGTGGGCGGACAGCAAAATTCGGATCAACGATCCGGCAAGCACGTCCGACCGACGCACCAATGGCGATCCCGACACGTTTTTCTCGGAGGCTAAGTATTTTTGGGTGATCGACGCGAAATCGCACAACAAAGGAGATGAGTTGGATATGACGAAGAAGGAATTTCTGGCAAGCTTGACGCCGGAGGAAAAGGCGGAGATCGTGAACGGCGCGCAGGAGTATTTTGCTGTGCAGCAGCTTCCGAAATGGGCTGAGGCCGAGATGGAAGAGGCGAAGAGACTCGGCATTACGGACGGCACGCGCCCGATGCAGCTCATCCCGCGTTATCAGGCGGCAATTATGGCGAAGCGCGCCATGATGGATGGCAAGAAGCTGAATCTGGGCTAATCGGCGGGTGGACAATATGGCAAAGAAAAGCACGGGCGTCCAAAAGAAAGCGCTGGAATTTTCCAAAAAGTGCATTGACGATATGGTGCCGCTGCTGTGGATCGTCACGGTAGGCGGCTTTCTTCTTGCCTTTTTGTGCGCAATCTTGCGCTTTGACGCCGCGTTTCCGTGGATCGCGGCGCTTGTCGGTCTTCCGTACAGCGCGTACGGCACGGCCTGTTCGTTCTACATGAACCTCGCGAAGTCCGACCATCGCGGTGCGGATGGCGCTGGCATCACGTTCGCTGCTGCGCAAGCGCGTAACTTTATGCCGGTCGTCGAGGATTCGCAGATGTTGGACGACGATAACAGCAAAGAGAGCATTTGAATAAGGGTGCGGTATTCTACCGGATGCTGTTGCCCGAAGGAAAGAGAGGGATGAACATGGAGGAAGTCAAGCTGGTTCTGAGTCTGATCGCGTCGATCGCCGCAAGTTTGACCGCCGTGATCACGCTCATTTATGAGCTGGTCAAGTACGTCAAGAAGGCGACGAAGGAGAAGAACTGGTCGCGCATGATGGATCTTGTCATCAACCTGATGGCAGAGGCGGAGCAGAAGCCCGCGAGTGGCGCAGATCGTAAGGCGTGGGTTTTGGCGATGGTAAAGGCTGCGGCCGAGTCCATCAACTACGAGGTGGATCTTGATGCAATCGGCAAGCTCATTGACGACATGTGCGAGATGAGCAAGATCGTAAATGCGCAGACGTCCGCTGTTCCTGCATTGGGCGGCGAAGAAACGGATGGTGCGTCATGATTGAGAATATCTGTGCATGGGCGACTGCGCATTTGGGCGGCATTATCGCTCTGACCGCGTTTCTCGGTTCGATCGGCATTGAGGTGTCCAAGGTCAAGTTCAGTCCGTGGTCATGGCTTGGGAAAAAGGTTGGCAAGCTCATCAACGGCGACGTTATCACGGAGCTTGACAGCGTGAAGAAGGATATTGGCGAGATTAAGGAGCAGAACGCGCAGCAGAACGCGCAGCGCGATCTCGACAGGGCGCTTGACGCACGACGGCGCATCCTGCGCTTTGCCGACGAGATCCGTCGCGGCGATCGGCACTCGCACGAGCACTTTGACAACATTCTGGAGGACATCAGTTACTATGTGAAATACTGTGACGAGCATCCGAACTTCCAGAACGAAAAGGCGCGCGTGAGCATCAAGATCATTGAGGACGTCTATGAGAAATGCGCGCGGGAGAACGATTTTCTTTAAGGCTGAAAAGATTTAGGGGGGAGAGGTTGGCATTGCGCCGGCCTCTCCCCTATTTTTTTGCCGTACGGATAAGAGCTGCTATTTAAGCAGTTTTGCTATACATTATATTATATAGTGAAACTTTTATTTGTTGACAACAACGTCGTGCTTGACGACGCTCTTGTGAGCGAATAAAATGATGTGTGTTATATGCGGCTCGGATTATATGGGTAAAAAGTGGGTAAAATCGCGGCGGTTGCGATTGTGTGGTGTTGGAAACCGCTTAAATAAAGGCGCTCGTGGTGGTCAGGTGAGAAAGTAGGTTAAAATCCGTTCTTTTTTCATGGAAAAATACCTCAATGTATGATACAATAACAAACTGTGGTATCGGAACGCGGCATTTCGACGCTTTTCGACACGCCCAAACTTTATTATAGCAGATAATTGGGAGGAGCGCAACCGTGCAGCGGGAAGAAAAGTTCGGCAAAGTGCATTTTGTTTTGCTGGCGCTGACGCTTGCGTTTCTCGGCGCGCTTGCGTGGATGAGCATACGGGACCGGAACGCCGTCCCAAAGGACGAATACCGCGTGAGTACGGAGCGCAGCCTCGGCACGGAAGAAGCGGAACGGGCCGTACCCGGGCCGATCGACGTCAATACCGCGACGGCGGAGCAGCTGCAGGAGCTGATGGGGATCGGCCCCGTGCTGGCGCAGGCCATCGTGGACTACCGCGCGGAGCACGGGCCGTTCGCCTCGGTGGACGAGCTGCTGGAGGTCAGCGGCATCGGCGAGGCGAAGCTGGACGGGATCCGGAACGACGTAGCGGACCTGGCAGAGGATGCAGTAGTTCATGCCTGCCACCAGCTGCGTGCCCAGCAGCGCCACGGGCGTGTATTCCGCGCCGATGAGGCCGTTCAGCGCCTTATCGAAGGCCGCCTGGGCTTCCTCCGGAAGCGCCGCGGGTTCGTTTGGAACGATCTCCCAGCC
>CAMVGI010000006.1 GCA_947166955.1 uncultured Clostridia bacterium
CAGCGCCGCGATCTGGACGAGCAACGGTTACAGCTACGCCGTGATGTCCGACGTTCCCATGAGCGCCGACGCCATGACCGCGCTGGTCACACAGATCAGATGATCCACTCTAAGCAGGGAGCCCCGGCACAAGTTGTGCCGAGGCTCCCTCTTTAATTACGCTTCTTCGCGGATCGCCGAGACGGGGCAGCCGCCAATGGCGGCGTCAACGTCCGGCTTGTTTGTTGCCGTGGTGTCGGCGAACGCTTCCGCCTTGCCCGCGTCGTTCATCTGAAACACGTCGGGCGCGGTTCCCGTGCAAAGCCCGCAGCCGATGCAGGCGTCCTGATCCACAAACGCTCTCATGTTCAGTCCTCCTCCCCGCTCGCGAGCAGCTTGTCCAGCAGCTCGATCAGCGTGTCCTTTTCCTCCTCGCTCAGCGCCGCGCAGTATTCCGCGGCGCGCTCCTTACGCTCGTCCGCGACCTCATAGGCGCGGGCGCGGCCCTTCTCCGTGAGCCTCACAAGCGTCGAGCGCTTGTCGTTCGGGTTCGCGCAGCGCTCCAGATAATGCTCCGACTCCAGCCGGTCGATCTGCTCGGTGATCGCGGGCGCGTTGATGCCGAGGCTCTCCGCGATGTCCTTCTGGCGCAGTCCGTCGTCCTCCGCGTCCGCAAGCACCATTAGGATGCGCTCGCGCGGGAACATGCCGGGTCCGTGCGGACGGCAGCCGGGACCGCCGGGATGCGGGCCGGGCGGGGGCGGCATCATACCCGGCGGGGGCGGCGGCATCATGCCCGGGAACATCCCGTGCGGTCCGCGCTTGCCGTGCATGCCGTGGCTTGCCTTGCGCAGCTTCTCAATGAGGATCATGTCCTTTGTCTTTTCCATCTCACAGCACCTCCGTCTCTCCGTGTCCGTTCCTTTTGTTCGGTTGCGAACTAAATATAGCGCATGGCCTGTCGTTTGTCAATTAGTTCGGTGCCGAATTAATAGAAAGTTCACACATTGACGTCCGGCGTTGTGAGCGCGCTCATTTTTTCCCAGTCGATCCGTTCAAATGCCTCTTTCAGTTCTTGATACTGCCTCTGTCTGGAATCGGGCACAGTATAGCCCGCCAGCATATCCATCACCATCTGTATGCTGGTGTCGTCGTAGGCGGCGCAGGAGGACCCGCTCGCGCTTTTGCCGCAGGAGGTCTTCGCCATCGCGCAGCTCGATCCCGCCGCCGGCATATCGTTCTGCGGCGACGCCGAGGCGTATCTGGACGCGCTCCGCTCCTTTGAAAAGTCCATCGAATCGCGCTCGCTGCTCGAAGCGGCGAAACGCGTGGATTGGGAGGCGCTTTCCGCGCTCACCGGAACGGAATGACGCGATTTTGACGCGCATAAAACGAAAAAGGGGAATTGTGCAGACGCTGCTTGCACAATTCCTCTTTTCACATCGCACCCAATATTCAGCGGCGGCGGCGATCGTTCCGGCTGCTGTAATAAAGTCCCTTTTCCCGATACATCCGCGCGTCCGCCTCCGCCTTGACCTTCGCGTTGTCCATGCTTCCGCCCGCGCAGTAGACCGCGCCGATCGAGGCGCTGTAGCCGTTTTCGGCAATGAGCGCCTTTGCGCGCTCCACATCGGCGCCGAACGCATCCTCGTCCGGCTCGAAGCCGTAGGCGACGAATTCGTCGCCGCCCATACGATAGACGTTCGGCGTGCCGAACACCTCGGCGAGGCACTTTGCCACGGCGGCGATCATCTTGTCGCCGGCGGCGTGGCCCTGCCGGTCGTTGACCGCCTTAAGGCCGTTGATGTCGCACATGACGTAGCCGTAGGAGCCGGAGACGTCCAGCTCGTTTTGCTCGAACTCCGAGCACGCGCGGCGGTTTCTGACGTTGGTGAGCGCGTCAAAGTAACTGTAGCGCATCAGCCGCTTCTGATCTTCGCGCTGCGCGATGAGCTGCGCGAAGAAGTAGGAGATGAGGCGGATGATCTCCGCGATCTCCGCAAGCCTTTCCGCCGGCGCGTCGTCCACGCCGAACAGGCCGATCAGCTCGCCGTTCAGCTCCAGCGGGCCGACGCAAAAGCGTTCGACCCGATTTGCCTTGAGGACGCGATAAAGCGCTTCGCTTTTTTGGCGGCACGATTCCACATCCTCGATGATCAGGCGGTTGTCGCGCTTGAACACCTCGTAAAGCTCGTCGATCAAGCCCGCATACGGCAGGTCGAGCAGCTCCGGCTTTCGCGGCTGCATGTCCGCGGAGAACCACTCATAGGTGCCGTGCCAGACGCCGCTTTCTTGCGCCTCGAAGATATAGGTGCGCTTCGCGCCCAGCTCGACGCCGAGATATTCCAGCAGCGCGCGGATGTTGGCCTCCGGCTCGGCGGCGGAGACGGCGAATTGCAGCGCGCGGTTGACGAAGCGGTTGCGTTCGACCGAGGCGTGCTCGCTCTCCCACCAGCGCAGGAACTGCAAAAGCATCGCGGCGATGAAGATCACCATGCCGAAGCGCAGGAAGATGCCGTGCGTGCTGGATACGATCACCCGTTTGACATAGAAAACCACGTCCGCCAGACCGCACAGGGCAAGCACGCCGAACCCGACATAGATGCGCTTTAGCCCCACGTGCAGGCCGCGCGCCGTGCAGTACCGCTCATTGTCGAGTAGGATGAACGTTGTCAGCAGGAAGATCGCGGCATAGTAGGGATACCTCACGCCGGAGAGACGCACCGTGTCGACGCCCAGTCCGTAGCGCAGGCCGAAGAACAGCGCGGTGAAAAACGCCGACGCCCAGAACGCGATGTGCCGGTAGACCGGACGCTTGGCGCGCGTGAGCGAAACGATGAAGCAGGTCAGCGGATAGAGCGCGAAAAAGAGCAGCAGCCGGTCCAGCGTGCGGCAGACGTAAAGCTGCCCCGTAATCAGCTGCGGGATATACGTGTCGTTCAGGCACCACAGCCCGAGCGTCAGCGAGACGGCGCTCAGCGCGAGCACGTCATAAGGCGTCGTGCCGCGGTTCGGCACCCACAGGTGGATCAGCAGCAACAGGATCCCGAACGAGAAGATCAGCACCGAGGATACGACGCTCGTCCAGCGCTCCGTCGCAAGCAGGCGCACATAATCCGCGCTCCGGCCCAGATAGGTGCGCCAGACGCATCCGCCGCTGTGCCTGACGAACACGGAGTCCACGCGAAGCCGGACCGTCTGCCCCGCGTCCTCCGGCGAGAGGCCGACAAAGTGGAACGCAACGCCGTAGCTTTTGCCGGAGAGGTTTTCCCTGCTCTCGAAGCGATAGGCCTCGCGTTCGCCGATCCAAACGGACACATTGGCGTTCTGCGTCTGGAAGCACAGGGCGTTCCCGCCCGCGATCGCCGCGGGAAGCGTCTTCGAAAACGTCGCCGAGCCGCCGTAATCGCCCGCCCTGACGTCGTCGAGCGTAACGCGCTCGCCCGTCGGAGCCGTCCAGTCCGCCGAGAACTCTTGCAGCTCCCGCGCGAACGGGTGCGCCGAACCAAGCGCCGCGACGTATGCGATCAGGCAGATCGCCGCGGCGATATAAAGGGCGGTATAGCATTTGAATACGGTGATTTTTCTCTTATCCACGGCGGCTCCTCGATCTCCTTGTTGCCTTTCCCGCCCGTTATTATAACACCTCGACGCAGACTTGCCAAGCCTGTGATTTGCCGTGAGTTAAAACAGCCGAGACTGATGATATAATAATTAATATCCATATCAAGTACGGAGGGTCAAAATGATGCAGCACAATCGTTATCTGTCGCTTCTGCTGGCGCTGGCACTGTCGCTCTGCGTTCCGGCCTTTGCCGCCGGTTCGGACGCTCTGACGCGCGGCAAGGGCTTTCAGGGCATGTGGATGTTCCGTCTGGACTATCCGGACGCGGACAAAATCTCCGCTTACGCGGACGAGGCGATGCATTGGGCCGTGATGCACAAGCTCCTCACCGACACGGGCAAGGGTCTCGAACCGCAGGCGCCCGTGACGGAGGCTCAGCTTCTGAGCTGAGGCTATTGAGAGGACATGCAAAATCGCCCGTCTCCGATGAGGAGACGGGCGATTTTTCGTTCAAACCTTGAACTCGTCCTGGCAGTGAAACGCCTCCGCAAGCGCGCCGCCCGAGAGATTGATGCCAAAGCGGTGCGCGCCGCGCTTGCCGGGATGGAGCAGCTCGCTTCCGGTGTATTCCAGGCTGCACTCGGTCTCATAGCCCCCGTCATCCAGGCGCTTGACCTTCGGCGTGCGCTTGCCGTCGACACTCGTAACCACGCTGAGTGTGTGCGGCCCGTCCGCGCGCAGGATCGGCGTTGTCTTGTTGAAGAGCCCCACTTGCGTCACCGATACCACGCAATGCAGCGTGAAGCGCGGCGGCAGCGGCTCGTCGGAGCGGATCTTCATGTGGAAGAAGATACCCCCCTGTATCACGCCGTCGACCCAAAGCTTTGTCACTTCGGCGGGTACGGCGAGCTGCGAGGCCGTGTTCCTCGGTGCCTCCTGCGTCTTCGGCGCGCTCACGGGCGTCGGCTGCGCAGGTGTGCTCTGCGGCTGTTGCGGCTGTTGCTGCTGTTGTTGCTGCTCCTGCTGCTGCGGACGCGGCACATTGTACGGGCTGTTTTCCAGCAGTAAACCCATCTTGCTTCCCTCCTACTCCACAACCACGGCGGTGCCCATCAAGACGTAGTAGCCGTATGTATTGAAGCCGTGAGTCTCATTCGAGACCCCGGTCGTCTGTGTCAGTCCGATCGCGCCGTTGTAGCCCTTTTCCTTCAGCGCTTCGACAAGGGAGAGCATGGCGCTCGCAATGGCGTTTTCCACCGCGTTTTTGTAACCTTCCTGGCTGTTGCTGGAAATCATGGAGGAAGAACCGCCATAGGTTCCCACGCCCCAGACGGGGCCGCCCGTCTGAACGATGCGGTGTCCCACGATGCTGTCCGTTGTTGAAAAATACATGGCAATTCTCCTTTCTCACTTCTTCTCGCGCACGAGGTAGAAGACGTCGCCGCTGTCGCCCGAGCTGAGGTCGTAGGCAAGGTACATCTCGTCGAGCCAGTTCGTCTTGAGGATCATGCAGCCGTTGCCTAGGCTGTGGAAAAGCAGGCCGTTGCTCGTGTCGTCCGCCTTGTTCTCGCTGCTGTTGCTCGCCCAGCAATAGGACGTGCCGCCGCTAAAGTCGTGCGCCTCGTAATTCTCCTGCTTCGCGCCGCCCGCCATCACGAAGAGCTGATAGGAAAAGCCGTCGCTGCTGTCGCCGCTGTCGATGTAGATCACGGCGCGCCCGTCGTCGCGGACATACTTGCCGGAGGTGAAGTATTTGCGTCCGTAGCCCTCGCCCTCGGCGACCCAGCTCCAATCCTTCGGCGTGTAGCCGGTCTGGTCCCTGTCCTCGACCGTCGTGACGGTCGTGTTCGTCTGCGCGGGCGCGGGAGACGGGGTCGGCGAGACGGGATTCGTCGGGGTGATGACGCCGCCGGAGTAGCCGGACTTCTCGCCCACGACGCTCTCGAACATGCGCAGCATCGTGGCGACCGCCTGCTCGGTGGTGAAGGTGCCGTTCGGCATAAAGTTGTTCTTCTCGTCGCCGCCCATCACGCGCTGACCGCTGTAGGGCGAGGTGATGGAGCTGATTTTGTTGATGTACGTCTGTGCCCAGTTGTTCGGCGCGTCGCGGAACTGCTTGGCTCCCGATTCGCTCGTGAGCTTGCCGAGCAGCTCCGCCATGACGACGAGCATCTTCGCCGCCTGCTCGCGCGTGATGGTGTTCTCCGGCCGGAACGAGCCGTCCTCGTAGCCGCCGACGATGCCCACGCCATAGGCGAACGCGACCGCGGGGTCGCTGTACTGGCTTGCGTAGGCGTTGCTCGGCTTTGCGGCGTACTTCGCCATATCCGCGTCGGTCATGCCGGTCGCGGCTTTCACGGTGTTGTAGACGAGCTGCGCGAACTCGCGGCGCGTGATGTTGCCCTGAAGCTTCTGAAGCAGCGCGGAGGGAATGATTTCAAAGTCGTCCGCGATGGCGATCTCCTTTTCCGCCCACGCGCTGTACTTAACGTTCCTGTGGCGGGAGCGGAAGCCGCTCGTGTCGCCGCCGTCGCGGCGCGCGCTCACGATCTGCGCGGAGTTGCCGCCCGCCTTCTGCGCGGCGTTGTTCCCGATCTGCTGCTTGTCGGCAGCCGGCTGCGCGGGGGTGTTCTGCGTCGTGCCGCCGCCGGCGTTCGCGGTGCCCTTGGCAATTTCCCTGCCGTCGGAAGAAAGCGTGGAATTCTTGCCACTGTTCTCGACGTCCACGCCCTTCGACGTGTCCACGCCCTCGAACTTGACGCTGTCGGTCGTGCCGGAAACGGTGATGTCCGCCGTGCCGCCGCTCGTCGTAACGTTCGCGCCGGTGCCCGTCGGGGCGACCGTGATCTCGGGCGCCTTGGTTTCGACGGTCGTGCCGAAGAGGCTGCCGCCCGTCTTGTCCGACGCAACGGCGAGCGAGCCGGCGGAGCCGTTCGTCTTCGCGGTGACGGAGCCGTCCGCGTTGACCGTCACTTCCTCCGCGCCGCCGGTGATGAGCGCGAAGGTGTTGCCCGTCTGCACGCTCGCGTGCGCGCCGCCGAGACGGCGCACGCGGATGGACTGCCCGCCGGACACGGGAACGTAGATCACGGTCTCGCCGCTGCCGTTCTCTCCCCCCGTTTCGACGGGAAGATCGCCCGTTTTCTTCTCGCCGCGGATCGACGCGCTCGCGCCGCCGACCTCAAGGTCGACGTCGCCGTTGGTATGAATGACCGCCTCGCCCGAAGCGGGCGCGGGATAATAGAGATTGGCGTTGTACAGGGTTTCCGCCTTGTCGATGCGCGTCAGATAGGTGTTCGCGTAGTCCGGGAGCGAGACCTGACGCATATCGTCGATGTAGAGGTGCCGCGTTTCGTCGGGACAGTTCGGGTCGTAGACGCTCACGTCGTACCCTGCGTTCTTTTCCTCCACCTTGAACGCGAGCACGGCGTGGCCGCGCAAAACGAGCTCTTCCTCCTTGCCGCTGACTTTGGTGAGCCGGAAGCGGACGACCACAGGGCTCTGCGGGTCGTCCTGCAGGGACTTGACGAGCTTGCTCGCCAGCTGCTCGCTCAAATCGGGAAGCTCGGCCGCCTTGTAACGGGTATTATTGTCCGCGATCTGGTAGTATGTGATCGTACGCATCAGCGCGTCGTTCTCCACGGGCGCGGCCAGGCCGAACACGTCGGACGCGGTGCCGAAGCGGTCCAGCGCGATCAGCTCCTCAAAGAAGAGGCCGCTCATAACGGACATGCCGAGGCAGGAGCCCTGCCAGCCCTCACTGAGGAACGCGTTGACCGCCGCGATTTGGCTCGCCTTTCCGCTGTTTGTCAGGGTATTGTAGGCGGTGCCGTCGAGCATCGCGCCGTAGGTGCCGGATTCAAAGTACTGGCCGCCGAAGATTTGGGGCCGCGCGGACGTGGACACAAAGGAGCTTCTCGCGTTGGAGAAACTGAAATTGTCGCGTTTGATCGTGTATTCCCTGCCCTGCGGCTCGCTCGGGGCGTTCCCGACTTGTTTGAAAGAGTACTGCGCGGAGCCGTACTCGTCGGATTCGCCCAGGCCGACATGACCGTTGCCGAGTCCGCCGACGGTCACCTTTTTCCATTTGTTGATGACGATGAACCGCCCGACAAATCCGTTCGGGGCGAAGGGGTTCTCCAGTTGGAACTTCGCGGTGTCCCAGGAAAAGTTTTCCAGCCGGAAGTTCACGTTGCCCTGATCGTAGTCCAGCTTATCCTCCACGACGTCCGCGGTCAGATGCCCGTAATTCTGAGAGCTGAATGCAAGATACGCCTTGTAGGAGTCAGGGTATTCCTCCTTCAGGTATTCCTTGTCTTCCTTGCCCTTGAAGGCAAAATTGCTGCGGGTGAAGGTGACGTCTGCCTTTTTTGCGGTCCGGTTGACGACCGCCGTGATCGTCACGGTAAATTGGACGTGGCTGTCCCCGGTGGTTTTCACCGCCTCAAAGGTAACGACGTCGTCCGCCGCGCGCGAGGTCGCCGGCAGGAAGCCGAACGCGAGGACAAAGCACAGGAGCAGCGCTAGAAAACGGGTTTTCTTTTTCATGGTCGATCTCCTCCAGATGTAAAGTGGGGGGACGCTGATGCAATCATTATAATCGATGGATTTCATTTTGTACATAGATTTATGACGTTCTCGGCCGGTCCTTTCCTTTTCCGCTTTCATCTGGTATAATGGAGTCAAATGGCAGGACGTGCATTTGTCGCTTTGCGAGCGACCTTTTGACACGGCAGCCTCCGTATAATGAGCATACAAACTCAGAAACGGAGGACAAAACCATGAAAAACAACATCACCGAACTCGTTTGCATCCTTGACCGCAGCGGCTCCATGAGCGGATTGGAGGGCGACACCGTCGGCGGCTTCAACGCGCTCATCGAAAAGCAGAAGAAGGAAGACGGCGTCTGCTATGTCTCCACCGTGCTCTTTAATACGGAGTGCGAGGTGCTTCACGACCGTGTGCCCCTGGAGAAGATCAAGCCCATGACGGCGGACGACTATGTCCCCGGCGGATGCACGGCGCTGCTCGACGCCATCGGCGGGGCGATCCACCACATCGGCAGCATCCACAAGTACGCAAGGCCCGAGGATGTGCCCGAGCACACGATCTTCGTCATCACGACCGACGGCCTTGAAAACGCCAGCCGCCGCTACGGCAGCGCCAAGGTCAAGGAGATGATCGAGCATGAGAAGGAGAAGTACGGTTGGGAGTTCATCTTCCTCGCGGCGAACATCGACGCGGTGGAGACGGCGGAGCACATCGGCATCTCCCGCAACCGCGCGGCGAATTACCGCGCCGACGCCATGGGCACGGGCAGGATGTTCTGCGCCATGTCCAAGGCGGTCAGCTCCATGAGATGCAGCGAGGAACTCGCCGCCGACTGGGCGGAGGACCTGGAAAGGGACGCAAAACGCAGATAAAGACACCGGAGGGAAAATCATGCCGTTTCAGATCATCAGACAGGACATCACGCAGATGAAGTGCGACGCCATCGTGAACGCCGCGAACAACACGCTGCTCGGCGGTGGCGGCGTGGACGGCATGATCCACCGCGCGGCGGGACCGGAGCTTCTGGACGAGTGCCGGACGCTCCACGGCTGCGAGACCGGACAGGCAAAGATCACCAAGGGCTACCGGCTGCCGGCAAAGTACGTCATCCACACGGTCGGCCCGATCTGGCAGGGCGGAGGGTACGGCGAGCGCGAGCTGCTCGGGTCGTGCTATCGCACTTCCCTGGAGCTTGCGGTCGAAAACGGCTGCGAGAGCGTGGCGTTTCCGCTGATCTCCTCGGGCGTTTTCGGCTATCCCAAGGCGGAGGCGCTGCGGGTGGCGACCGAGACGATCACGGACTTTCTTGCCGAGCACGATATGACGGTCTATCTCACCGTCTACGGACGCAACAGCTATGTCATCAGCACGGAGCTGTACTCCGACGTGCAAAGCTTCATCGACGACCATTATGTCGCGGAGCACACAGACGATGCGGCGGAGAAAAGGCGGCGCGGCGCGCTGTTCAGCCAGATCGGCTTTGCCCGGAAGCGCGAGCCATCGGAGGCGTGCGGCGATACGTGTCAGGACGCGTCCGCCGCGCTGCCGCAGCTTTCGTCGGCGTTTCAGGGCGCGGCGATGGCTTCGGCGGTCAGTCTGGAGGATATGCTCAACTCCATGGACGAGAGCTTCGGGCAGATGGTGCTGCGCAAGATCGACGAGAAGGGCATGAAGGATACCCAGTGCTACAAAAAGGCAAACATCGACCGCAAGCTTTTCTCCAAGCTCCGCAGCGACCCCAATTACAAGCCGAGCAAACCGACGGCGCTGGCGTTTGCCATTGCGCTGGAACTGCCGCTGGACGAGACCAACGACCTGCTGCGCAAGGCGGGATACGCGCTTTCCGGAAGCAGCAAATTCGACGTCATCATCGAATACTTTATCCGGAAGCAAAAATACGACATCTACGAAATCAACGAAACGCTGTTCGCCTTTGATCAAGCGCTTTTGGGTTCGTTGGGATGACGCTGCTTTTCCTTAAAAAAGGCGGGATCAGGAGCCCCAAAAAGGGCTTCCTGATCCCGCTTCCTTTGTCTTCAGCATTTGCTAAGGCCGTAGTAGTCCTCGATATCGACTTTCGCCCGGGCGTGTTTGCCATGCCTTCTGTATGATTCTCCCAGCCATTCCTTGTATCCTCGTATACCGCGGAGTTCCTCGGTACTGATCCCGTTGTCCCTCGCATACTTCAAAATGGCGTCCATATGTTTGGTTCTGCCTACAGCCTCAATTTCATAGGAGTCGTCGTCGCTAAGCAGAAATGTGTTCAATCCATCAACATATAACAACCCGCCGGCGACGTTTTCCAGCAGCTCGTCCGGCAGCTCTATGTTGTACTTTCCGGCAAGCAGCATCAGCTCGTCCATGCTCTTGCACTCCTTTGCTTTTCCCTCTGTTCGTCGGTCAGGCTGTCCCACAGTTCCTTCAACGCTTTGTTCAGCTCATTCACCTTGCTTTCGTTTTCGCTCATATTATTACCTTCGCTTTTTGCGTCTTCCTGTGTTATGATATGTTCCTTTTGACCCTTTATCTGTTGATACGCATGAAAACCGGAGATGGCAATAAATTTTTTGTTTCAGGACGTACCGCCTATCTTCTCCGCCGGTCGCCGTGTTTTTCGTAATACGCCTTTTTGTCGTCGTACATCGCCTGATCCGCGCGCTCGAACACCTCGGCATAGCCGGCGTCCGTCCCGGGGATATACACCGCCGCGCCCTTGGCGAAGGACAGGGGCACCACGTAGGGGCGTTCCGTACGGTTGACCTCCTCCAGCGTCCGATCCAGCAGAGCGAGGCGCTGGCGCATCGCTTCCAGCGTGCAGTTCGTTTCAAGCGCGATGAATTCATCCCCGCCGAAGCGGAAGATACGGGCGTTTCCGAGCGCTTTTTTCAGGTTTCTTCCCGCGTCGGCCAGCGCCAGATCGCCAAACTCGTGGCCGTAGGTGTCGTTGATGGTCTTCAGCCCGTTCAGGTCAAAGACCGCCACGGCGAAATTCGCCTTGTTCTCCTTGATCCTGCGCTCCATGTACTTGACGGTGTTTTGATAGGCTCTCTTGTTTCTAAGGCCCGTCAGGCTGTCCCGATACGCCTTGAAATGCGCGCGCCCGGCCGTGACGATCAGGCCGACGATGATCAGCGCCAGGAAGAACATCAGCACGATATGATCCAAGAAGAAGTCGGAAACCGAGTATTTCGAGTTGGCGCCGATGTAGGCATACATGGCGTTGGCCGTGCCGGACTTGTCCATGAGGGAAATCCCCCGGGAGATCAGGGAGTAGGCGACGTTGCCGCCTTTTTTCACGCCCATGCAGTAGTTGATGTTCTCGCCCAGCGTCAGGCGCTTGAGCGTCTGGTATTTCCGCTTCGCGAGCAGGGTCTCGGCCTGCCAGCTGTCAAAGAAGGTGCAGGTCGCTTTTCCCTGCTTTACCGCTTTCAGGCAGTCCTCCGGCGTATCCACGACACAGACTTCGCTCTGCGGATAATTCTCGGCCACAAAGTCTCGCTGGAACGCGCTGCGGTCCGAGACGGCGATCCGCGCCGTGGTGGTCCCGTCGTGATACTCGCCCCGGTAGATCAGCTGGACGCTGGCCTCGACAAGATCGTTGGTCTGAACGATCCGCTGCTCCTCCGAGCTCCAAATGCTGTCATACACGGGAAAGGCGACGTCGATCTCTCCGGATTGGAGGGCGGCGATCAGGTCGGTGTAGCGGGGATAGGCTTTGTATTCGACGCCGATCCGCTCCGACAGGCCGAGCTGCTCCTGCCACTGCCGGAGAATGTCCGTGATCACGCCGCTGACGGTTCCGTCCTTGTCGGAGCCGCAATAGGGCATGTAGTCGGCGATGCAGCCCACACGGACGCAGCTGTGGCTGTCGACCCACGCGCTTTCCTCGTGAGAGAGGGCGGCGTTGACGGCCGTATGGGTAAAATACTTGATTTGCAGACTCTGGATGAAAAACGGATTGCTTTCCCTGAGGGCGGCAAGCGCTTTGTTGAGCTGCGCCAGCAGGTCGGTTCTGTCCTTGGCCACGGCAAGGTAATAGGAGGACTCCCCCACCATCACCACCGGAGCAAAGCCGGAGTTGGAGGCGACGTTGTTGTTCACCGCGATCAGCGCGTCGATGGTCCCGTCCGCGAAAGCGGCGTCTCTGGTCTGGAAATCGTCAAACAGGACTTCCTCGCACGCCACGCCGGTCTCCTTCATCCACGCTTCAAAGTAGACCGTCATCAGATTGTTCCTCAGAACGCCGATGCGCTTTCCGTTCAGCGTGGACAGGTCGATGCCGCTGATTTCCTGGTTATCGGCCCTTTTGTAGATGTAGTAGGACTCAAGGCCCATCTCATAGGCGGGATAATTCATCAGCGACGCCCGCTCCTCCGTATAGGAAAGGCCCGCCAGCAGGTCGATCTCCCCCTTCAGAAACGCGTCGTACAGCTCCGACCAGCCGCCGGGCACATATTCGTATTCCCAGCCGGTGTAGTTGGAAACGCTCTGGAGGTACTGATAGGAATACCCGCTTTTCCGGTTTCCCTGTGCGTCGCCCTCCTGAAAACATTCGGAGATATACCAGCCCACCCGCACCGGACGGCTCTCGTTCGCATCAGCCTTCGCGCGCAGCGGCAGGGAGGAGAAAAGAAACAGGATAAGAACCAAACACGCCGCCGCGCGCTTTACAGTATATTTCATAAACAAAACCCTTTCGGTTGTCGTATAGTGGGCTTTCCCCAAAATGGCAACATCTTTCAGCCGCCGGTATCATCCGCCGCGAACATCGCAGCTATTTTTTCAGTTCCAGATACGCAAGCTCCTCAAAGCCGTTTTTTCGGTACACGCGGATCGCGCGCTCGTTCTCCCGCTCGGCCTCCAGCCGGAGCACGGAATCGGGGTATTTTTCTTCGACATAGTTCAGGAAAGAGCCGCCTATCCCCAAGCCGCGGTATTCTTCGCGGATATATAAGTCCTCGATCCAGATGCACGGCTTGCCGAATTCCGTCGAAAAGCTTTTGGCGAGCATCGCGTAGCCCCGTATCGTTTCGCCGCTTTCGAAAACATAGCCCTCCGCATAAGGCGACGGCCCGACGCAGCAGTCGACGTCGCTGTTGAAGATCTCCTCCGAGCCGTTGCTCAGAACCGCGTCGGAGCGATAAAAGCGCCGCATCATTTCGATAACCTGCGCGCGGTCTTTCTCTTCCATTGCCCGGATGCTTACAGACATTCTTTTGACTCCTTTGCAAACAGCGCGATCTCCGCGCCCGTTTGCTGTGTTTTGTTCACCTGTACTTTATCAAATAAACAGGTTCTGTCAAGAGGGTCTTGCGGAAATCGGCAATTCCCTCTTGCCAATTTGCATAAAATTCTTTATAATTATAATGTAGTTTTGTACGCCTCGCACAGCGGCGTGTAAAAAAGGGCAAATTGAATGGGAGGAAATCGTATGAAAACACGGAATTGGTTCAAAAAAGGCACGATTGCGGGCTCTTTGATGGGGTTTTCCCTCTTCATTGTCGTCACATTTATCGCCCTCGCCATCCTGATGACCTCTTTTCTGAGCGCGATCGGGAAGAACTTCGACGGGTTCTACCATGTGGAGTTCGTCACCGAGAAGTACCAGATGGAGATCAGAAAAGACGTGCAGGTCATCAACAAGAGGCTGCTTTTTGCGCTCGTGTCCAACGACCCGAACGTCACGGCGGAGCAGAAGGCAGATCTCGAAAAACGCTTCAGCAAAATAAGCGGCTATTTCGGAACGATCTCCTCAAACCTCGACAACAAGGAGCTGGGCGACCGGCTGACCAAAAACTGGAACGCCGTGCGCGACGCGTCCTTTGAGATGATCAGTCTCATCGAGTCGGGCAATCGCACCGCCGCCCTCAATTACTACAACTCGACGCTCAACGAGGTCTCCGAAACGCTCGCCGATTCGCTTGACGAGACGGGCGATCTGGCGGAGAAGGAGGCGGAAGCGAAGTATAACAAGACCATGCAGATCATCCGGCTCTCCACCGTCGTCTTTCTCGTGACCCTCGCGGCGATCATCGTGATCACCGCGTTCATCAGCCTGCGTCTCATCAGGAACATTGGAAACGACCTGCAGATCCTGATCGACGCTTCCGCCGAGATCGCCAAGGGCGATGTGCACGTCGATATCGATTATCACAAGCAAAACGAGATCGGCACGGTTGCCGACCAGCTGCGCAGGGCGATGGGCGCCATCGCCCAGTACATCGACGACATCAGCGGCGTCATGTCCAGAATGGCCGCCGGTCAGTTCAACGTGCGCTTCAGCCGCGAGTTCGACGGCGATTTCAAGGCGATCCAGGACGCCATCAACAGCTTCACCAGAGACATTTCCGACTCCATGCGCACGATCACGGAGGTTTCCTCCTCGGTTTCGGACGGCTCGACGCAGATGTCGGAGGGCTCGCAGTCCCTCGCCGAAGGCACCACGCGCCAGGCGTCCGCCATTGAGGAGATCTCCGCCACCATTCAGGACGTCTCCACGCAGATCACCGCCACCGCGGACAACGCCTCGCAGGCGGGGCGCCTGTCCGAGAAGACGCAGGAGAAGGTCAACTATCAGGACGCCGAGATCCAGAACATGGTTTCGGCGATGTCCGAGATCAACGATACGTCCAAGGAGATCGAAAAGATCATCAAGACCATCGAGGACATCGCGTTCCAGACGAACATCCTCGCGCTCAACGCCGCGGTCGAGGCGGCGCGCGCGGGCGCGGCGGGCAAGGGCTTCGCCGTCGTCGCGGACGAGGTGCGCAATCTCGCCAACAAGTCGCAGGAGGCCGCGCAGAGCACCTCGACGCTGATCACCGCCGCCATTTCCGCGGTCGGCAAGGGCGCGGAGATCGCGGACGCCACGGCGGAATCCATGAAGGAAGTCAAGGAGATGTCCGCGCAGACGGCGAAGCTCATCGTCGACATCGCCGAGGCCAGCCAGAACCAGAGCGAGTCCATCAAGCAGATCACGGAGGGCATCGACCAGATCTCGCAGGTCATCCAGACCAACGCCGCCACGGCGCAGGAGACCTCCGCGCTGTGTTCCTCGCTCAGCGGCCAGTCCAATCAACTGAGCGAGCGCGTCGCCAAGTTTGAGCTTCGCCGCGACTGATCGAAGCAAAAAAAAGGCTGCGGGAAAACAACCCTGCAAAATACAAGAAACCGAGGCTCATCGCCTCGGTTTCTTGCTTTAGGATACCCGTTGGGTCAAATTCCGCTTTACGCTTCATGCGCCGCAAAATCCTTATAGAGGGATTTCGCAAAGTCTCGCAAAAACGTCTGGTCTATTGAGTTGGAAAACATCATTTCATGGCTCTGGCCGTTTTCGTCCATGGAAAGCGCACCGTAAATCAGGATCTTCCCTGTGCGCGAAACGTCAAATGTCAGCCGGTTATATCCGCCGCTCTTTCCTTCCAGTTCGACTTTGCCCTCCAGCGTCTCATATAATCTGTTCAGACCCTCCGCGAACGCAGCCAGCGAGGAAACGTCGGCGGGAAATTCCGTTTCCGCGTAAAATCTGTAGCTTTTCACTCTGATGCGCAACATGCGGACGCTGGCAATGACAGCGGTTTCCATCTTCTTTGATGGAGCGGGAAGTTCAGCAAATACAGGCGCCACATTTTCTTCGCGCGGTGCTACCAAAAGCTCTTTGCTGGCAATTTGCAGGATCTCTCGTTCCCAGCGGTAGTACGTTTTGTATCCGACACCCTGCTCCGCGCACCAGGTACGTACGCTCTTCCCGCTGCTCCTGCACTCGGCCACCCGTGTGCGCCATTCTGCTAATCGCGCTTGATGCTTTGCCTCAGATGCATCCATCTCATTTGCCCCCTTCGTGAGAAGTCCCGAGAATTCTCGCGAATTCTCGGAAACAGTATCTCACAAAATCGGGCTTGCTTCTATCCGCCGCCGGAGTTGACGCTTACCGCTTGAGCTTCGAAATGGCGGAACCGCCATTTTGGACAGCAATTTGAAAATAGCCAAATGACAAGGCAGGGACGGCAACTAAGCCGTCCCTGTTTCCTTCTGTTTTGCTTTTTGACGCCGGGGGCCTCCGTGATTCTGGGTTCCCTCCGCCGCGTCTCTAACGCATCCTCTTCTCAAACCGGAACATCCCGTCCGGAAACTGCTCGTCCAATTCCCGCGCCGCATCGATTTCGTTGGGATCGGGATGATGGCTGTTGTAGAACTCCACAATGTGAAAGCCGCAGCGGTTGACGTAGAAGTGGATGTTCCGCTGCTCAAAATACGGCGTCACCGTCTCCCAGACTGTCACCTCCGGGTGCAGCTTTTCGACAGCGCACCACGCCGCGTAGCCAACGCCCTTGCTGTGGATGCGCGGGGAAACGAACAGAATATCCAGATCGCCGCGTTCGCCGTCTGTCTTGACG
>CAMVGI010000007.1 GCA_947166955.1 uncultured Clostridia bacterium
CATGCTCGCCGCTTTACCGGCGTAGGTAAATTCGTAGCTGTGATACATTTCCACTCACCTCCGTTTCGTTTTTTTTATTGAAAACGGAGGCGCGTTTGCGCCTCCGTCAATGGTATAGATCGCGCTTCATCACGCGAAGGATCTCGTTGACCATCTCTCTTGTGACCTGAACGTGCTGCTGCACGGTCTCCGCGCTCGCGCCGTTGATGGTCGTGTCGCCAAACTGGATCGTCACGGGCGCGTTGCTGCTCGTAACCGTGCTGACCGACTGCGGCGCGCCGCCGATAAGCTGCTGCCGAATGTCGCTCGGCGCGTTCATTGCCGCGCCCTGCAACTTATTCATCCGTTCCAGAAGCCCCGTCACCCTGTCCGCCATCTGCTCGGTCAGCACCCACTCATGGTCTTTGAGAAGCGCAAACTCCTCGTTCTCCTTGGGCGTGCCGCCCACAACGCCTCCGCTGTGGAAAATGCCGAACTGCGGATAAAGCGGCTGGCCGTTCCAGTACCAAACGCCGTTGCGCCGCTCGATGCTGCCGCCGACAATTCCCTCAAGCCGTTCGGCGAGCCGGACGTTCGCGTCCTCCAAACGCCGCCGTTCCTCCGCCGAAGCGTCGAACCACGCCTCGGAGTTCGCCTTCATCTGCTGCACGATGCCGGCTCCCGCCTGCTCTCGCCAGCTTTGGCTCTCCTCTCCGTGCTCTCCGGTTCTGCCGACCGTCAGATTGACGCCGTTTTCTCCGCTCATGCTCTCGATCTCCGCCTTCACGCCGGCAAGCGCCTCCTGATAGCTGCCGCCGAAGCGCTCCAGCGCGGCGATCGCGTTGTCGACCGCCTCCTCGATCTCGCTCTGGAACGAGCTTCCCATCTCATAGTTCCACTCGCAAAGCTGGTCGCGCAGCTTCTTGTAGTCGCCGGCGATCTCGTTGTTGAGATAGTCCATCGCCATGCGGTAGAGCTTTTCCGTTGAGGAGATGGAGTCTTTGAGAATGTCGATCTCGCTGTCCTTCTCCTGCTCGTAGGCTTTCTGCATATCGTCCAGCGCGTCCTCGGTCTTGGAAACCATGCGCTCGGACTGTGCCTCGTTGATCTCGTCTTGGAGCTTTGCCATCTCCTCGGCGATGGAGGCGCGCTCCGCCTTTGCCGCGCGGCTGTCGTCCAGCGAAAGCGCGTCATATTTGGCCTGCAGCTTGGCAAGCTCCTTCATGCGCTGCGCCATTGACTTTTGATAGTCGTTCTCGTCCTTCGCCAGCCGCAGCGCCTCCTTGCGCTGGTTGATGATCTCGGCGTATGCCTTCTTCATCTCCTCCAGCGCCTCGATCTGCTGATTCGTGCGGTCGCGCAGCATGTCCATGATGTACTTGAGCAGATCGTCCAGCCCATTCTTCATGTCTTCGAGCGACTTCTTGAACGCGCCCGTTTCCTTGCCGATGCTCTGCACGGCAACCTCCGCGAGATCGCGGATCGTGTTGATGTTGTGCAGCGCCGCCGCGTACTGCTCGTCCGTCAGGTCGAGCATCGCGAGGTTTGCGTACACCAGCCCCCATGTCGCGTCCGTCGCCTCGCTCGTCGCGAAGATGATCTGGTTAAGGTCTTCGATCGAATCCTTTTCGATTGCCTCCTCCAGCCGCTTGACGTAGGTAAACGCCTGTTCGACCGCCATCTGCCGCGTCTTCGCGGCGATCACGCTCTGGATAGTCTCTTCGTTGATGACCAGAAGCCCGTTCTCGTCGCGGAGATACTGCATATACTGCTCGCCAAGCTGCAAGATGGACTGATAGGTGTCGATCGAGATGAAGCCGCCGCTTTCCGCGTACTCGTCCGCCGCGCTGTGCAGCGTCTCATACACGCTCTGGATCTCGTCCACCGCGTCATGGGCTGCGGATGCAATCGCCTTGAGGTTGTCGACAATGCTCTGCCTTGCCGCGCGAATGGTGTCGCGCACGTCCCACCAGGTCTGCGACCCCTCCTTGTTGGCGTCGTTGAATTTGGTGATGTTGTCGATGATGCCCTCAGTGTCCTTAATGAGTCCATTGGTTGCTTCCTGCGCGTTGTCGTACTTGCCGAGGATGTTGACGGACATGTCCGCCATCGTCTCATACTTCGTCAAATCGCTCGTCGCCAGCTCGTTGAGGTGTTCAAGATTGCGGATGTAAAGGTTATTCGCCTGCGCGTCATAGTCCACCTCAAAGCCGAGCTTCTGGAGCTTTTCAACGCCTTCGGCGATCGCCTTGCGCCGCTCCTCGTTGAGATTGTGCAGCGCCGCCTGCTCGTCCTCATAGACGTCCACGAGCGACTTGTGGATCTTGATTTGATCCCACAGTCCGTCCGTGCGCCCCAGCTTGCCGTTCAGCCTTTCCGCTTCCTCCTGCGCGTCCTCAAGGCGCTTGATCGCCTCCCGGAAGCGGTCGATCTCGGCAAAATACCTGTCCGTGTCCTTCTTGGACGAACCCGTGCTGCCGCTGCCACTGCCGCTTCCGCTCGCCTTCGGCACGCTGACCGTCACCTCCGGCAGCTCCACCTTCAAATCGTCCGTGAAGCCCTCCAGAAGCATGTCCTGATAGCGCTTCATCGCCATACCGTACTGCGTGGTCGCCTTCATGCCTGGGCTTGCGCTCGCTTCGAGCTTCTGCATCTGCGCGAGAATTTGCATCCGCTTTCCTGCAATGCCCGCCGCGTTCGCCATCTGAATGAGCGTCGCGATCGTTCCGGCGTTCGCTGTAGCAAAATCGGTCGTCGCGATCTTCGCCTCAAGCTGCTTCTTGCGCAGCGCTTCGATCGCGGTGATGTCCGCGTTGGTCGCGCCGATCTCACGCAGCTTTTGCTCGACAACGCTCCACTCGGCGTCCGCCAAGCCAAGCGCCGCGACCTTCGCCTCAAGCCGCACGAGCCGCAGGCGGGATTCGACCACCTCGTCCGCGTTCGTCACGCCGATCTTTTCCAACATGACCTTCACAAGCTCGGCGTTGCCCTCGCGCAGCATGTCGAGCACCGTCGTCGAGTTCATAAACTCGCTCGCCAGCGCGTCAGCCGCAGCCTGTGCCTCCTCCATGGAGGAAGCGGAGTCCATCATCACCTTGGCAAAGTTCTCATAGGTCTCATAGTCGCCGAACACCTTGCCGATCTCGGCAAGCGTGTCATTTGTTATCGTGCCTTCCTTGCTGAACTCCTGCAGCGCCTTGCTGAGCTTATCCACCTTGCTCTCGGCGTCGGCGAACTTCTCCGCCATCGTCGCGATGCTCGGATTATACTCCGTCAGCTCTTGCAGCTCCGCAACCAGCCTTCCAAGCTCGTCGCCGCTACCGGCCTCCAGAATCGCTTCGTGAATCTCATGCAGCCGCTCCGCAAACTCCTCCGCGTCCTTGTTGTTGGCGTCAAATGTCGTCTTGTCGCCGAACACGCCGAGGAACAGTCCCTTTTGGTCGTATGCCTGATAATCGGTGCTCTTGTCCTTCTTCGCCTTCTTGATGACGCTTTGAACGTACTTGTCAAGCTCCTGATCGGACAAGATTTCGCCGTTCGGAAGGATCGGCGTCACGACAAGCGCGCTCTCGCCCTGCTGGATCGTCTTTGAGAGCACCGTCATTCGATCGCCGACCTGCGCGTTGGCGTCGTGCGTCTGCACCTTGCCGAGGTTGGCGTTGGTCACTTCCACCACGCGCCGGTCAAGAAGATCGACATTACCGCCGTGCGCATAGATTTCTCTGGACTTAACGCTGTACCTGTCGAGCACGTCGAGCAAGCCCTTGATCTTGCCTGCCTCGTCCTCCGCCGCGTCTCCCGTTCCTCTGAGCATATCGGCAAGCTCGTCCTTCGGAATATCCTCCGTGATCAATCCAAGCTCTCTGAGATATGCGTTGAACTCGGCGATCTTCTCGTTGGTGAGGTCTGCTTCCGTTTCAAAGAAACGCCCGAAGATGGAGTCGCGCGCCGCTTCGGGATCTCGCAGCACCGCAATGCGATCAAGCGCAAGGTCAAGCTCGCGGATCAGCCCAGCCGACTCCGGATCGTCCGGATCGAGCGCGCTTCGCAGCTTGATCGCCTCGTCCTGCAAGTCGACCATCCGCTCCAGCGCGACGTCCATAGAAGCCTGATACCCGTCAGCCGCCGCCTTGAACGACTCCTTTTCTGCGTCCGTCGCGGCGGCAGCGCCGTCAGCGACTGCCTTGTCAAACGCTTCCTTTGCGGCCTTGTAATCTTCGACCACAGCCCTAAGTCCGCCCGCGCCGGTGTACTTCTGTTCAAACTCCGCATCGGAAAAGCCGGAATAACCAGCATACATCATTTCAAGGCCGCTGTCATTCAGCCAGTTGCGCGCATCGCCCGCCGCTTTCTCATTGACCTCGCGCCGCTTCGCGGCAATCAGGTCTTTCTGAAGCTGGATCTGCTGATCCAAAAGCTCATTCTCGCGCTCCAAGCGCCGAAGCTCCTCGCTCTCCACAATGGAAATCGTTCCGCCCTCGCGCAGCGCGCGCAGCTCAGAAAGTCTGGCGTTATTGTCATCCAGCTTGTCATCAAGCTCGGAAAGCTCATCTTGCAAATTCGCAAGGTCTGTCTGCAACTGCTCCAGCGTCGGATGCGCCGCCTCGTACATTTCCTTGAACTTCTTACCCGCCGTAACAAGCAGGGGAATAAGCATCATAAGGAGCGAGATCCAGCCCATCGGCGTTTTGAGCATCAGCAGCGCCGTCTCCTTGAGTGCAAGATTATAGCCCTGCTGCGCGCCGGTCGCCGCGATCGTCGATGCTGTTTTGGCGTCCTCCGCTACCTTACTCGCAAGATATTGCAAAACGGACTCCGCAAGCTCACCGCGAAGCGCGCCGGTCGCAATCGCGTTTGCGATCGTCGCCTCGGTCAACCGATCCGTCTCTTTCAGATTGAGCGCCTTTGCAAGCGTATTGGCCTTGATGCTCATTTCTTCCGCAAGCTGTTCCACCGTGTAATTCTGTCCGGCTGCCGTCAGCTTGGTAAAGTTCAAAACCGCCTCACGCTGTTGCTGATTGAGCGCAAGCTGGCTCAGCGCTACCTTTTGCTGCGCCGCGTCAAGACTTACGAGCTGCGCCGCGTACGTTGCCTGCGCCGCGCGCGTATCATCGTAAACGATGTTTGCGGCGCGGATGGCGTCCACAGTAGGTTTAATTGCCAATCCATTCGTAACTTCGTGAAGCCACCACGAAAATTATCGTTGATTTCTACTTTTGTTAGTGATATAATCCATAGCAAGAAGAAAGGAGCGTGTGTTCTATGGCATTGATCGTATGTCCTGAGTGCAGCCAGCAGGTGTCATCCGCAGCGGCGACTTGCCCGCGCTGTGGCTTTCCGATTGCAAGCCACCTGAAAGAACAGGAACAAAAATCCTACCATCAAAAACTGCTTTCACAGGTCGCGATGTTCCCGCTCTCCTCCGAAACGCCAATGGCAAGAGTCTGCGCAAAATGCGCCGAACCTTATTTCTACAATCCAGTCCATAAGGACAACGATACGCCCATGTGCGAATGTAATGCGCCGTCCGTTGAAATCGACATCTCACAGGAGAAAATGAGTGACGTAGCCGGCGTTCTTACAACTGACGTCGATATTTTTGAACGTCTCGTATTTCCTCGCAACATCGGCGATAAAGCGTCGCAAGAGTATAAGGCATACGTCAACAGTCTATACGGGCAACTGAACAGAAGTCTCGCGCTGCGCGGCGAACCGCCGCACGAACCACCAGCGCCGCTCATGGATATAATAGACCGCTCCATGTGGAAGCCGATCGAACGCGCCGCGCAGAAAGAGCCGCCGCGAAATGTTCCAACCTGTCCCGTCTGCCACTCCGCAAACCTCTCTCGCATCTCAGCATCCAAGAGCTTCCTCAAAATCGCAACATTCGGTCTTGCCGGAGCCGGAGACGTCGGGAAAACGTGGAAATGCAACAACTGCGGAGACAAATTTTGAGGAATACAAATGCTGTTCTTACTCATTGTCCTTATCTTTATTCTCGCTCCGATCACTGACAAGATGGGATTCAAGTCACAATCAGAACAGTGGTTTGGCATATTCGCTATCATATTGCTGCTCCTGATTGTAGCGATAGGCATGGGAAGTTGTACTGCTTAATGGTCTTTCCGGCTTGCGGCGACCAACCGCATATCATTTTTGACAGCCTGCCCGTTTGGGCGGGCTGTTGGATTTGGAGCACCCCATCGCGATCCGTAGACCGCGCCGACATTATGCTCTCTGAACCATCTCACGTTGCCGTGAGCTTGGCTGCGGATTACCGTTTTCGGCTTCCCGGACGAGGATGATCTAAACTCGCCGCTCCTTGCGGAGCCATGTTCGTCGGTTTTTCCAATACCCCCTTACAAACGGTCAAGCCGCTTGCTCGTTCCGTGTCACCACCGGGGTATAGGCGGGCGCAATTACGGAACCCGTCACTTTGGGTTCACCCGCCGCTTTATTCAGTTGTGTAAATGCGGAAATAACGCCGCCGACAAACATGGTTCCGAAGATACCCAGCTTGTCAGTCAGCGCGTCGATGATGTCGGATAACGTCTGGAAGAACGCGAGCACCGCTTTCATGTCGTCGGTTTCAAGCATGTTCTGCGCGATACCCACCCACGTCTCCTTCAAGGCGTTCGCGCGGTACTGCACGCTGTCCATGACCTTCGCCATCTCGCGCTCGGCGCTGCCGGCGCTGTTCTCCATCTTCTTCATGGCATCCGCCGCCTGCGAGAAGTTAGAAAGAATGGCGCTGCCAACCTGCGCCTGCCGCTTGCCGAAGAGCGCTTCGAGAAGCTGCGCGCGATTCTTGTCGGTCAGCTCATCCCAGATGTCCGCGATGTCCTGTAAGATCGCGTAGGTCGAGCGATAGGCATTCGGATCGCCGACCTCAAAGAGGCTCACGCCCTTACCGCCGTTGCTCGCGACCTTCGTGAGGTCTGCGATCTTGCCGGTGAGGATCGCGACATCCTCGCTGTATTCCTCGGTCGATTCGTCGTAGCCGCGAATCCGCATGGAAAGCGTCTTGAGCGCGTTGCCCGTGGTCGCCGCGTCGCGCGTGATCTCAACCGCAGCCGTTGCCAGCGCGATCGTCTCCTCAAACGAGTTGTTCGCCGCCGACATTGCGCTCGATGCGCGCGTCATCACCTCAACCAAGTCCTTGTTGCTGACGGCAAACTTGTTTCCGATCTCGTTGATCTTGGAGATGATGCCGTCCAGCGTGTCATTGACGTCCACACCGTACGCCTTGATGATGCTGACCAGTCCGTCCGTCGCCGTCTGCTGATCCATGCCGGGAGACACAGCGGCAAAAATGGCGCTGTTTTCCGCGAGCTTCGCGGCGTTCTGCAAGGCATATCCGAGTCTCGCCCATTCCGCCGTCTGCGAAATAACCGCCTCGGTCGTCACGTTGAGCTGCTTCGCCGTCTCGTTCGCACTCTTGTAAAACGCCTCGTACTCCTCGTTCGTTGCTTTCGTCACCTTGCGCAGGTCGATCATCGCGGTATCAAGGTCAACAACCGTCTGGATGCCCTGCCTCAGATACCGAAGCGCACGGAACAAAAGCGTCGTCGCGCTCACCCATTCAAGCACCTTGCCGAGGTTGTTCTTGAGGATGTCGCCAAGCGACTGCACATTCTTGCCGGCGGCCTTGACGTCGCTCTTGAACTTGTTGAACTCTGCGCGCCACTTCGAGAGATCTCCGGCGTTGTTCACGCGATCGAGATTGACCAAAAGCTGCTCAAACTGCGCGTTGAGTCCCTTATCCGTTTTCAGCGCGCTCCACGTCCGTCCGACCGTCAGCAGATCCGCCTTTGCTTTTTCGATATTCGGGATCAGCTTTTCATCGCGAACGTCCATGTTCTGCGCCTGCGTCAGCGCCGCCATCTCGGTATTCACCAGCGCAAGCGTCTGCCTGAGCCTGTTGTACGTCTCGATCTTTCGATTGGCGTCCTGCTCGTTGTTCACCGCAGCGCTGAGCGTGCGAAGCTGATCCATATTCGTCCGCAGCGTTTCAGTCGGGTGAACAAGATTCTGAAAGCGTTTATACGCAGTGCCGATCTGCGATGTCATAACCGACATGCTGCTGTTGATCGTCTCGATCGTCGCGTTAAGCTCCTGCCCCGCCTTAAAGGAGCCGACGTCGCCCTTCAATCGGTCAAACTGATCCGCAAAGCTCGTCAGGCTCTTGCTGTCGAACGCCGTGGAAAGCTCTGCGCGCAGATCCTCGATGCGCTTTTCAAAGTCGCTCGTCAAAAGTCCGGTCGCCTGCAGCTTCTTTGCGTAGGCGTCCAGCTCGCTTGAGTAATCTGCGTTGACCTGCCACACCGTCTTGGTGCGCAGCTCCGTTGCAACATGCTCCGCCTTGGAATATTCCGTAGCAAGCCGTTCAAGCGCCTTGATCTGCGCATCAATGTCCGCCTGCTGAGATTTGCTCAGCGCGCCGCTTTGTCCTCTAAGCTGCTCAATCGAAGCGGAGATTGCCTGATACCGCTTGTTCAGTTCGTTCAGGTGGTCTTCCCCGACCACGCCGTTTGCGCGCGTCAGACCTTCATACCGTGCCTTGACGTTTGCAAGCTCCGCTTCCAGCTTGGTAAGAGATGCCGTGCGCTTATCGGCTGCCGCCTGCTCCTTCCTTGCGGCGGCGTCGCTTGCCGCATTGAGCTTTTCGATGTTCAGCGTGACGTCCTTTACGACCTCGCTGACCTTTTTGCCGTCCTGCGCATACTGCTGCGTCAGCACGACCTCCTTGCCAAGTGCATCGCGACCGGAGATGTCAAGCTGAAGCAAACGCTCCTTCTCGCGCCCGACCTTCACCCACTGCGCATGGATTTTGCCGACCTGTACGTCCATTCCCGTCAGATTCCGCGTCATGGACTTCATCAGATCCGAACTTGCGTCGATGCCGCTCCCACTCATGGCCTCGCGCAGCATCTTCTTCGCGTCGCCAGTCACCTTCACACCGATGTTCACAGGCTCCACATGGATATTCGAGATCTGTCGCGAAATCTCGCTCTGCATCCGCGATGCGGCATTACCGTCCAGCGTCACGCCGACCTTGATGCTGCTCTTCTGATTGATCTTCTCCGCGATGGACGGAAGCTGTGCCGAAATCCGCTGCGCTGACGCTTCCTCGTCCGCCTCAAGCCGTGTTCTGACCACTACCATCAAATCGTCGTTTTCAGCCAAGCTCCTCACCGTCCTTTCTTAGTAATTACCTGCAAGCCCTGCCGCCTAAGTCCTTCCGCAAGTGCTTTCGCGGCTTTCCCGCCGCGCAGGACTTTTCGCGTCTTTTCGACAAACGGACGCGCCTTTGCGTCCGGCCAGTAATCGTAACCGTATCCGCTCGGATTGTAGATGCCGTACTCAACAAGCCCTGCGATACTCTCGTCACCTGGCGTCGTCGAGTATCCGCCAACGCCGTCGATCGGACGCAGGCTCACGCCGTTTTTATACGGATTCGGCGGCGTATCGTTCTCGACGTACAGCGCGCCGAGCTTGAGCGAGGCGTTGTTGATGACAAGGTTGTGCTCCGTGTCCAAAAGACCGCCGCGTGCGCCGCGACGGACATAATGCTTCGGCTTGTACTTGTCGTACACCTCGCTTTGAATGGCGGCGTGCTCGACGTCGGCCACCTCATCCAGCACCTCGCCGGACAATGCGTCGTTCACCATCGGACGCAGTTTTTGATTGGCATATTTCAGCGCCTCCGAAATGGACATTGCTTTCATCGCGCACGCCTCCTTTCGATCGTTATTTCACGAGCTTCAAGCCCGCCTTGACAACCGCGTCACGCAGCGCGTCCGGCTCAGTTCCTTCCGCTGCCTTGGCGAGCTTCGCGGCATAATCCATCATCGCTTCCGCGTCGATCTCGCTCACCTTTTCAGTAAGCGCGTTCAAAAGCTCGCGCGCGGCGTCGGCCGCAGCGCTCACGCTCTTGCCGCTCCCATTCAGCTCACGCGCCTTGCGCCACTCGACGGCGCTCTGCGCGAGGAACACAAGCTCGCTCATCATCTCGCGGTAGCCGCCGCCGGAAAAACCGTCGAGATTCAGCGCGACATACAGCGCATCCATCGCGTCGAGATCAAGCTGGCTTTCGCCGCCATCCTTCGCGCGCACGGAAAGCGCAGGCAGATCCGTACACATCTGAAGAATTGTCGCGCGCAGCATCGGCGTAAAGTATTCCGGGCGATACTCGCCGCGCTCGTCAAAGCATCCGATCAGGACACGCGCGATAAACGCGGATTTTTCAGCCGTCGACAAATGCGTGCGGATCGTCACGATGACATCCTTGCCGTCCTCCAGACGCAGGTGCGCCTCCGCAGTGCCGCTCGGCTTTGCCTCCTTGAGATACGTTCTCACCGTATCCACAGAAATTTTCTTGCTCATTCCTTATCCTCCATGCTCTTTTGAGCGATTACAAAATTGAGATCGTCCGCCCTCTGGCTGATCCAGCCGCGATGATTGACTACGAGCTTGCACACCGCCGTTCGCTCGTCGCCGGCAAACCAATTGAGATAATGCACAAAACCGCTGTGCTCAGGGTTTTTATAAAGATCGTTCTGCCCGTCGTGTCCGATCACGATGACCTTGCAGCTATCGTGCATCCGCGTGAGCACCTTTTTCAGCTCGTCGAAGTAGTAGTTTTGCGCCTCGTCGATGATGACGACCTGCTCCTCGAAGTTCGCGCCGCGCAAAAACGTGTGTGTCATACAGCGGATATACGCCGTGCCGTTCTTTTCGTTCAGAATATCGCCGAACGCCGCCGTGTTCATGTTCACGCCGATTTTTTCCAGCGCCTCATAAAACGGCTCAAAGTACGGCTCCGACTTCTCTTCGATCGTGCCTTTCAAATATCCCTGCTTCTGCTCCTGCGTTGGCGAGGCAATATAGGAGATACCCTTGTAGCGCCCATATCGGCAGAGAAGATCGGCCGTCGCCGTCGCGATCAGCGTCTTGCCGGTGCCTGCCTTTGCGTTGCAAAAGACGATGTTCTTATCTCCGCTCCAGATAGCGTCGCGAAACGCGATCTGATACTCGTCGAGCTTGAGTCCGTAAAACGGATGGTCTGCAAGCGTCTGCGGCGCTTTTTCCTTTGGCGCGTCCTGCACCGTGTTGGGAGCACTCTTTCGTGCCATGCGCGATCACTCCTTAAAGAATAGTGTCGAGATCGGTCACGATCTCATCGGCAATGCCAAGCTCGATCATCTCGTCGCTGAACAGGAACCAGTCGCGGCGATAATTCTTGTCAAAGACCTCCTCGTCGATCTTCGTCACGCTGAGGATGTACTTCTTCACGCGCCGCTCAAGCTCCTTGGTAAATTCAAGGTTATCCAGCATCTTGCCGATGCTTCCGATCGCACCGGAGGAACCGTCGTGAATAAGACAGCTCGTGTGCTCGAAGATATATCGCCGATGCCCCGCCATCAAAAGCAGTCCGCCGGCGCTGTAAACGCGGCCGAGACCGATGGTGTAAACCGGCGTCTTGGAAAGGCGGATCGTGTCGATAATGTTCATCACAACGTCCACGCTGCCGCCGTCCGAATTGATCAGGATGCGAATGGGCTTGCGTTTCTCCGGCTCGATGCCGCGATCCTCGCGGTTCCACTTGCGGATGTAGTGCGCGATGTCAAGCGTGCCGTCCTCGATGTCGCCGTTCCACTCGATCTCGCGGTTTTTAAGCCCGCGATAATATTCAAGCATGGCCGGTTCGGGGAGATGCGTGTCCATCAGCTCGGAAACGTCGATGAAGTCCTCCTCCATCTCAAAGCCCTTGTTCTTGTCGTTCATCATAATCGCGTCCTCCTATTGCTCTTTGATTTCGCACACTCCTTCGGAAGTGATGCTGATATTGTGCAGACAGTAATGCCCCAGCATAATGCTGTCCGCAAGGTTATCGTCCTCCGTCTCGATGCCGTAGACGTTCTTTGCCGCCTGAATCGAGAGGATCTTGGACGTCTTTTTGCCGCTTTCGATCTCGGTCACGTTCGCCTTGATCTCCTTGCTTGTCCTACCCCTTGCCTTGCAAAAGCTCTGCCACTGCGCCGGTGGAACCAAACCGTAAAGGTATTCGTTCTTTTCGCAAAGATTGACGAGTACGCCTTGGAGCTGAGCCAGTCTCTTAAAGGACTGCACATTCCTGCGCAGTTGAATGTCCTCCAGGAAAACCGCATCGACGCCCTGCTTGCGTATCACTCCATCCAGCAATGCTTCGATTTGCAAAACAGCCTGTTCAAACGTGCATTTTTCGCTCGGATACGACCACACACCGTAATCGAGCAGTTTCTTCTTCTCATAATCGAACACCGACCATGCGCCGTTGCGCGCCTGATCGACCGCCAAAATCTTCATTCCTTCTCACCTCATGCCAAAAAAGAGAGGGCTTTCGCCCTCTCTTCATTTCTCTGCGTTCGCGGTATCCGCCGCATCCGGCGTTTCCTCCGCGATCGGTGCGAGCGCCACGGCGCTCTTACCATTGTGCTCGCGGTAGATCTCTCCCAGAAGCGACCGCACGCTCTCCGTGTACCCTTCCGTGCGGAAAAAATCGACGCCGCGTTTGCGAAGCGCGCGATATGCGCGTTTCGCGTCGCGGTCTGTCTTGTAGTCCATCAGCACGGTAAGAATGTAGTAGTGGTCGAGCGTGTCCGTATGCACGCGCCAGCTCTTCGTCTTCTCACAGACGTAGCACGTCTCATACATGGCTCCGCACACGCTGCACGCGCGCTGCATTGCCGCCTCCTCTTACTCGTTGAAGAGGATGTAGCACAGCTCCGCGTCGTCGGAGCAGTAGTCCTTGAGCGCGGTGAAGCCGAACGGATGCGTACCCTCGGTCGTGAGCGTAATGGAGAAGTTGTTGTCGATCTTCGCCTTCGGGAAGACGATCACACCGGCGCGCTTGCTCGCGGGATTGCACACATCCGCCGCGAGGATGTCGACGATGTACTCGGCGGCCTCGGCGAAGTTCTCGCTGCCGTCAATGACCTTGACGGCGCTGTCGGTCTCGTACTCGTACAGAACGCCGATCATGGTGCCGGTGAAGCTGTCGGGCAGAGTAACGACCTTGCCGGAAATGCTGGCGTCGCCGGCCTCCGCGCCGATGGCAATGGTATCGGCAATGGTCTTGTCCTCGGCGAGAACGTAGATCTTCGCGGGTGCGGTCTTCGGCGTATGGGTAAGCGTCGCGGTCTTGGTCGCAGGATCGCCGGAGGTAACGACCTTCAGCGTCTCGAAGGCCTTACCGGTCAGCTTGTTGCTGGCGTCCGCCACGTCGACCTCGGTGCCGAGCTGAGAGGCCATCAGGTCGAGGGACAGAAGCGAAGCCTCACCGGAGAAGTTGACGCCCTTGGCGGTGTCGAAACGGGCAAGCAGCGTGCCGTAAGCATCGGTCTTGTCCGTGCTCTCGCCGGTGAACTCGATCTGCGGGTTCGCGATGCTCGTCAGGGTGAAGTCGACGTCGCCGCTCGTCAGATTGACGCGGGTAACGCGGCGAACCTTGTCGATAATGAAGTTAGTTGCATTGAACATGGTTACATCTTCCTTTCATTGTGTGATAAAAAGAACCTCTCGGCTCTCAGTTTGTCATTTCAGATCTCCCATCCAGTCAAGCTGGCTCTTGGTGATCCGCTTGACGTCCACGTTGCCGGCATAAATACCGCTCATCGTGTAGTCGACGCTTTTGACTTTCTGCACGCGCGCAACGGCGTCCATAAACGCGCCGATCGGCAAATTCCACGCTTCAAAAAAGCCGTACTTGAACTCCACGCAATTCGTCATCGCGGAGATCAATGGCATGAGAAGAGAACCATACGGCTTTTTTGCCGCCGCCATCAGCTCGTCGCGGTCATCCTCGATCATAATGTCGCGCGTGGAGTCGTTGTATCCGGTATCCACGTTCTTTGTGAAACGGTGGACGGCGCGGAGATAACCGGTGAGACTTGCGTGGATCGCGCGGTCGATAACAATTCCGTCCGCATTGCGCAGCACGATCTCCTGCGTCTTGGTATTCACGACCGGCTGGAAACTCGAAACATCCAGTCCGGGAAACACAATAGAACAATCCTGTTTCTGTGCCGCACCGAAAAGCGAGACGAACAGTTCAAACTCGTCCATCTGCTCCCAGTAGATATGCAGCGCGTCCCAGATCGCTACCTTCTGGTCTGCAGGCGTCGCCGTCAACGTGCGCACCAGCGCGAAATAATCGCGCTCGCCGTATCCCTCGATCTCATCGAGCGTCGGCTGGCGCACCGTAATGCCGCCGCCAATGTCGCACGGTCTGCCCCGCAGCAATCGCAAGGCGTCAAAGCTATTGTTCATCACAGATTTTCCGCCTTTCGATTGACTTCGTGAACCATGTAGCGCATCTGCCAGCCGGAGTATCCATCGGCAAAGCGCACTTCCTCAGCGCCTTGGATCTGGACGAATCCGTATCCGAAGAGCTGCCCGTCCGTCCGGTTGAGGAGCTGGTCGATCTCGTCAGCAAGAAGATCCGCGCGCGAGCCTTGCAAAAGGTCGATCTGGTCGTCGTTGCAGATGACCAGCACGACCATATCCGTCTCTTTCACGACGTTGCTGTCCGCGCCGCGAATGGAAGAGCGCATCGCGATGAAGTTCTTGTCGATCTGCTGCGTGCCGGGTACATAGAAGTGCGTCTTAATGAGATCCTTCGCGGGGCTTTTGCTGCCCGTTCGGATATTGTCAAATTCCAGTACGTTGTCTCCGGTGTTCACCAGAAGATTCACAACGCTCTGGTTTTGCAGCAGCGCTTTCTTCAAAGCCTGCTTTTGGTCGATGATGCTCTTATAGTGAGCCACAGTCCGCACCTCCTCACCACTCGACCACGCGGATCGTCAGCTCCGCCGTCGAGCCGAGCGTGTCGCTCACGGCGCGCACGGTGAGCACAGCGCCGACAAAGCGCTCGTCCGTCGCGGCGCGCAGCGCACGGCAGTAGGCGGGAAGGCGTTCGTCGGGGTCGAGCGACGGAATGACGATGGCCG
>CAMVGI010000008.1 GCA_947166955.1 uncultured Clostridia bacterium
GCTGCGACGTCTTTGCCACGATGAAGCTCATGTCCTTCTCCGAGGCAAGCGAGATGCCGAGGAACTTCTCCGCGCGCTCCATTCCCGTTCCGCGGGCATGGACGACCGTCCCTCCGTAAGCGCCCGCGTCGCGCGCGGCGTCCATAACAAGCTCGTTGTAGCCCTGATTGCTGATGATGACGATCAACTCGCGCTCGGTTCCCCGCATAACGCTCTCCTCTTCCCGCACAAAATCCTGTCCCTCGGTCAAAAACGCCAGCTCGCGCCGCCCGCCGATGCTGCTCATCGGCACGAGAAACGCGATCCCGACGCCCGGCACGTCGATCTGCAGCGTCTGGCGCAGGGCGCGCTTCGTCTCCCGCCAGGTGTTCGGCGTGACCAGCGCAAAGCACACCGCTTTTTCGGAGCTGCCGAGGTAGCGCGCCGCGCCGTCGGGCGGAACGGTGCCGTGGCCGAGGGTGATCAGCTCGACGCTTATGTGCTTCTCCTCATAGAGTGAAATGAATTTCGGCAGCAGTTTTCGCTCCGTGATGGTAGCCATCAAATACAGTTCCGACATGCTTTACCTCACAATGCGATGATCTCGTAATCGTCCAGCCGCGCGATGGCCGCGTCGATGTCCGCTTCCCTCTCCGTCCAATCGGCCGAGGCCTCCTCCGCGCGCCGCTCCGCGCGGAGCTTATAGCCCACGCCGAGCAGTTGAATGGCGATCAGCGGCGTCATGGCGACCATCGCCACCACGCCGAACGCATCCGTCACCACGTTGCCGCCGACGGCGAGCGTCGCGCCGGTTGCGAACGGCAGCAAAAACGTCGCCGTCATGGGGCCGGAGGCGACGCCGCCCGAGTCAAACGCAATGGCGGTAAAGATGTCCGGCACAACAAAGCTCAGGGCAAGCGCAAGCAGATAACCCGGCACGACAAAATACAGGATGGACAATCCGGTCAGCACGCGGAACAGCGCGAGTCCGACGGAAACCGATACGCCCGCGGAAAGGCTCCGCTGCAGGGCGACGCCCGTGACCGCGCCGCTCGTAAGCTCCTCGACCTGCTTCATCAGCACATAGACCGCGGGCTCGGCCTTGACGATGTAGTATCCGATCAGCATGCCGACCGGAATGACAATATAGCGGTACGGAAGCCCCGCAAGCGTCTCGCCGAGATAGGTGCCCGCCGGCATGAACCCGACGTTGACCCCCGTGAGGAACAGCACCAGTCCGATATATGTATACAGAAGGCCTATCCCGATGCGGCTGAGCGTCTTGCTGCCGAGATGCAGCCCGACAAGCTGAAAGACGCCGAAAAAGGCTACGATCGGCAGCAGCGCCTGCCCGATCTCGAGCAGATAGGTCGGCAGCGCGGAGGTGAACAGCGTGCGCAGCTCGACCGTATCCGTAAAGCTCGGCACGACGGCGGCGGCATAACCCGTTCCGTCCACACGATAGATCATGCTCAGCAGCAGCACGGCGAGCACAGGCCCGACAGAGCAGAGCGCGATCAGGCCGAAGCTGTCCTTCTGCGCGTCGACGTCGCTTCGGATCGCGGAAATGCCAACGCCGAAGGCAAGAATGAACGGCACGGTCATCGGTCCCGTGGTCACGCCGCCCGCGTCAAACGCCACGGCGAGGAAATCGGCGGGAGCGGCAAACGCGAGGATAAGCACCGCCGCATAAAACACGATCAGCAGCGTGCGCAGCTTCACCCGCAGCAGCATACGCAGCAGCGCCAGCATCAAAAACAATCCCACGCCGCCCGCAACGGAAAAAATCAGCACGTTGTCCGGAACAGACTGCACCTGCGAGGCGAGCACCTGAAGATCCGGCTCCGAAACGGTGATCAGCGCGCCGAGCAGAAAGCCCATGGACAGAATGAGCCACAGCTTGCGCGTTTTGGTAACGCGTCCGCCCACCTGCTCGCCCATCGGCTCCATCGCAAGCTCCGCGCCGAGGGTGAAGAACATCATCCCCGCCACGAGCAGTACGCCGCCGAGCAAAAACGCCAACAGCACGCTGCTCATCATCGGCGCGACGGTCAGCGACAGTATGAGCACGATGCCGACGATCGGCAGCACGGCGGAAAGCGCTTCATCCAGTTTTTCCTGTAGTTTTGTCCGGTATAGCATTCGATTTCCTTGATTCCCTTATCGCAAAGCGATCAATTATGATGCAGCGCATCCCTGTCCAGCATGGACAGGCGATCCGCCTGATTGACAAGCTCCAGCTCCAGCAGCGCCACGTCGAGGCCGCTGGAAAAGAAATCCTGCACGATGTCAAACGCCGCCGCGAGCAGCATCCCTTCCATCGGAACGCCGAGCTGCGCCATCAAAATCCCGTAGCAGGTCAGCATCGCGCCCGGCGTCGGCGGGATCGCGACGGAGAGTACCGCCGCCAGAAGTCCCGCCATGATAAACCACGAAACGTTCGTCTGCGCGCCGTAGACCTCCGCCAGATAGAGCGAGAGCACCGCAAACGTGACCACGCCGCCCGGCATATAGATCACAACGCCGATCGGGAAGCCGAAGTCGAAAAGCTTATCGTCAATGCCGAGTTCCTCCCTGCACGCGTCTGCGGCGCTCGAATACGCCGCCATGGACGAGGCGGTGGTAAAGGCGACAAGAAACGACGGGAAGATCTTCTTCAGCAGAAGCGCCGGCGAGGTCTTGGTTCGAATGCTCGCGGTAAACAGCAACAGCATTCAAAATTGTTGGATAATTTCGTATGTGCGGGAAAGAAGATACAGGCAAATCGGCTTCCACAGGCCGATTATCGCGCCCACCGAGCCGGACCAGATCTGGCGCAGCAGCGACGCGAAAACGAACAGCGGGATGAGGCTGCAAACGTATTCCATCATCGTCCGCAGCACAAGCCCGCATTCCTCGATCATCGCGTCGACGCGCCGCGCCTTCTCTCCGAGCGTCAGCAGCACGACGCCCGTAAAGGCCGACAGCGCAATGATTTGGAGCATGTTGCCGTCCAAAAACGGACGGACGGGATTGCTCGGCAGGATGTTGAAGATCATCTCCGACACCGCGCCGAGCTGCGCATCCCCCTGTACGGCGGGCGCGGCGTGCAGATGCACGAACGGGGACGCAATCAGCAGCGAAAGCGCCGAAACGAGGAACGCCGAGCCGATATAGCGCGGGAACATCGTTTTCCCGATCCGGTTGAGCGACGACGCGTCGCCGATGCCGAACACGCCCGCCGACACCGTGAGAAAAATCATCACCCCCGCAAGGGTGTTCAAAAGTCCGAGAAACGCGTTGAATATGGGCGTAAGCAGCGTTTCCGTCAGCGGTTCGACCAGCGCCGGCGGCATCAGGGCGCCCACCGCGCCGAGAACGCCCGCCGACAGCACGGCAATCAGCAGCCACAGCAGCCTTCCCGCGCCCGTCGCCTTCGGCAGACGCAGCCGGACCGTGTTCATGCCGCCGCGATAGCTCCACTCGGGAGAAAGCCCGAGGGCGGCAAGAAGCCTGTCGCTCCAGCCGTCCTCCGTTCCGCTCCCGGTCGGATCGAACGGCTTCCCGCCGTACCGCAGCAAAACCAGCGACCTGCCGAAACGCCGTCCCGTAGAGAGCGTGCAGGTCTGCGGCGGCTCGTCGCTCTCAAGGAGGCGCACGAGCAGCCCGTCAAACGTCAGGCTGACGCGCAGCGCATTGCGCCGCTCCGTTTTCTGGTCGTTCAAAAACTGTCGCAGTTCTTCGACGACCGTTTCCACCGTACCGCTGTTGAGCGGATATTCCCTGCTGGTCAACGCCAAGCCTCCATCTCCCGTTTCTACGCTTCTTCCCCGTTTTCTGCGCCCGCATAGCGCACGCCGAGCATCGTCGTATCGTCAAACTGCGGCGCTTCCCTGACAAACTCGTCGACCTTCGTACGGACGTACTTCAAAAGCGCCGTCGGCTCGGTCGACGGCGCGCTGTTCATGGCTTCCAGCAGTCGCTCCTCACCGAACAACTCGTTATTCGCGTCCGTCGCCTCCGTCACGCCGTCCGTGTATTGGAAAACGGCGTCGCCGGGATTCAAATGCACGGTCTGGTTGCGGAATTGGTGTTTTTCATCCATGTACTCAAGGTCTTCCGGATCGAACATGGCAAGCGCGGGGCCGCCCGCCTTCGGCAGAAAACTCCATGCGCCGTTCTGATACAGCAGCAGCTTCTCGTGTCCCGCGTCGGCATAGGTCAGTTCGCCGGTGGAGATTTCCAGCACGCCCAGCCACACGGTGACGAACATGGCGTCCTCGTTGTTTTCGCAAAGTGCGGCGTTCACTTCCCGCATCACGTATTCCGGATTGCGCCAAAGCTGCATCTGCGTTTTTAGCATCGTCTTGGCGATCATGGAAAAGAGCGCGGCGGGCACACCCTTGCCGGAAACATCCGCCACCACGAGGCCGAGATGGTCGTCGTCGATCAGAAAGAAGTCGTAGAAATCGCCGGCGACCTCCTTGGCGGGGTCCATCGTGGCGTAAATGTCGAACTCCTTGCGGTCGGGGAACGGCGGGAAGGTGTTCGGCAGCATATGCGCCTGAATGTTCGTCGCCATCCCAAGCTCCGTCTCCGTCGCCGCCAGCGCCTTGCTGCGGTCGGTGAATACCACGGAGTAGATCAAGACGATGGAGATCAGCGTCGCGACGTACTGCGTCGAAATGCCGAACGTGTTGAACGTCAGCACGGCGTTGAGCGCGGGGATCGCGGCAAACGAGATCACAACGTTCCTCTGCCGCTTCGGCGCGCTCGACTTGGACAATCCGAACAGCAGCACAACGAGGCAGATCAAGGCATAGAGATAGCAAAGCGGATACAGCGCCGTGCGGCGGTAGACGCCCATCTCGTCCACGCCGAAATAGATCGGCGCGAACAGATTGCCATAGCACAGCAGCGACGCCGGGATCAGCGCGATCTGAAGCGCGGCGGTCGCCCACCGCATCAGCTCGCCCTCAAGCTTCAGCGCCGTGCGGACGTAGCGCCAGAACTGGTAGAGCAGCACCACTCCGTTCGCGTAGAACAGCACATTGACGATGACGTTCCAGATCCGCAGCGACGGCACACCCTGCACCAGCCACGCGCACTCGTCCAGAAACAGCGAAAAACCGTTCGTCGAGAGCAGCGCGACAAAAAGGTAGGTCGTTTCCTCCGTGCTGTCCCTTCCGCTCATGCAGCCGTAGTAGAGCACGGCGCAGGTCGCGATACCGATCGTGTCGACGCCGATGTTAAAGATCCAGTCCGGCTCCAGTCTGTCAAGCCCGCTCAAAAAGCAAAACCAGACGCCCGCCGCCCACAGCAGCACCAGAACGGCGAATCCGGCGGGCAGCAGCCATTTTTGAGACCTTGCAAACCGCAAATACTTCTCTTGTCTGTCCATATCCTGTCTATGCCCTTTTTATCTTCGTTTTCCCGCGTCAGATAAACTTGAGCATTCCCGAAAAACCGGTGATATCAAACACGTCCATGACCATTTTATTGACGTTCTTGACCTGGATCGTTCCGCCCTTGCGCCGCACGATGATATGCGCCCGTTTGAGCGCGCGAAGTCCGGCGGAGGAAACGTATTCCAACTGCGCCATGTCAAGGACGAGGCCGTCGAATCGCTCCGCCGCATCCGTCAGGATCTTTTCGGCGTCCGGCGCGGTGGTGGTGTCAAGGCGGCCGACCATCTGTACCTCGGCCTCCTGACCGCGATGGATCAGTTTCATGTTCAACATCATCATATCCTCCTTATGATGTTTTCCCGATTTGTTACGGCGTCCGGTCACGCCGCATGAAGGGATTCCGCTTCATGCCTTTTCCACGCGCTTGCGGCCGGACGTGATCGCGCGCTGCGGGCAGACCAGCACGCACAGGTGGCAGCCCACGCACTTTTTCGCGTCGAGACGCGGCCTGCGGTCCTCGTCCAGCCGGATCGCCTGATGCCCGCCGTCGGCGCAGGAGATCTCGCAGCGCCCGCAGCCGATGCACTTTTCGCGGTGGAATTTGGGATAGACGACCGTGTCGCGCTCCAGCACGTCCGTCGTCTCGCTGACGGAACCGAGCGCCAGCCCGCGCGCCTCGGCGACGCTGCGAAAGCCCTTTTCCGCGAGGTAGTAGTTGAGTCCCGCCTTCAAATCGTCGATGATGCGGTAGCCGTACTGCATCACCGCGGTCGTGACCTGGATGCTGCCCGCGCCGAGCAGGATAAATTCCAGCGCGTCCGACCAATTCTCGACGCCGCCCATGGCGGAAAGGTGCATTCCCGCGAGCGCGGGATTCTGCCCCAGCTCCGTGATGAAGCGCAGCGCGATGGGCTTGACCGCGTTGCCGCTGTAGCCGCCGACCGCGGACATGCCGTGCACCGCGGGCGCGGCAACGTAGGTGTGCGGGTTGACGCCCGTGATGCTCTTGATCGTGTTGATGGCGGCGATGCCGTCCGCGCCGCCGCGCTTCGCCGCCTCCGCCGCGGGACTCATGCGCGCCACGTTCGGCGTAAGCTTCGCGAGCACGGGTATCTTGCAGCCGCGCTTTGCCGCGGCGGTGAAGCGCTCCACAAGCTCCGGCACCTGTCCGATGTCGGAGCCGAGACCGCCCTCCGCCATGTTCGGGCAGGAGAAGTTCAGCTCGATGGCGTCCGCGCCGTTTTCCTCGCACAGCCGCGAAAGCTCCTCCCACTCCGCTTCGTTCTGCCCCATGATGGAGGCGAGAATGAACTTCGTCGGATAGTTCTTTTTCAGCTCGCGGAAAATCGTCATGTTCTCCGCCACGCTGTGGTCGGAGAGCTGCTCGATGTTCTTAAAGCCGATGATGCTGCCGTTGTCCCCCGTGATGGCCGAAAACCGCGGAGATGCCTCGTGGATCGGGAAAGAGCAGATCGTCTTGAACGCCGCCCCCGCCCAGCCTGCCTCGAAAGAGCGCGCGCACATATCGTAGGTGCTCGCGACCACGGAGGACGAGAGCAGGAACGGGTTTTCGAGCGGCACGCCGCAAAGCTCCGTTTTGAGCAGGTCTTCGTTCGCCGGCGGCGCGATCTCCAGTTCCGGCTTCACCTCGTCGTGCAGCCGCGTCATCAGTTCGCGGATCGGCACCCTGCCCGCGCGCACGCAGGCACTCTCGCACAAAGCGGCGCAGTTCAGGCACGGGTTTTCTTCCCCGAGGCGCGCCGCGGCGGCCTTCTCGTCGTCAAACCATACGCTGCGCAGCAGCGCGGCGCAGTCAAGTTTGCCGCAGGCCGCGGTGCAGGGCGCGTCGCCGCAGAGCGCACAGCCGATCATATCAGAACGGTACAGTTTTCTCTCAAACATCGCATTCACCTCCGTAAGTATTCGTACAACGCAGGGCGGAATGGTCAGTACAAAAGCTCCGGCGCGAGGAGCAGCTGATTCATGTACTCCGCCTGCGCCAACAACTCCGGCGTGACCTCCGCTTTGTGCGCCTCAAGCTCCTCCTCCGTTCCGGCGAGCGCCTTGCACGCCTTGAGATAATCCGCGGTCAGCCTTCTCATGCGATTGGAAAGATGCTGGAGCAGCATCAGCGCCATCGCGGGATTCTTCTCAAGGATCACGTCAAGGTCCTTCTCGCAGGTCATCTCCACGAAGGTCCCGTCCTCCAGCGCGATCGCCGTCGCCGTGCGCCGAAGCCCGTCGAAAAGGCCCATCTCGCCGAAAAACATCTCCGGCGTCAGCGCGGTAAGCAGCTTCTGCCGCTCCGTGCCGTAGTCCGTGTAGATGTCGACCCTGCCCTCATAGATGTAGTACATGCAATCCGAAACGCCGCCTTCGCGGAAGATCACGTCCCCTTTGCGGTATTCCCTGCCGACGAGCGCGAGGCCTTTATCCAGCTTCTGCGGCGCGGCATGCCTGACCGGCTCCGCGGCCTCCTCGGCAAACTGTCCCGTCCTGCGGCCCATAAGGTATACCTCCGCGAACCGCTTGATGCGGTCCAGCAGGCTCTCGTTCAGCTTGTCGACCGAGGTGTCGAGCCGTCCAAGCTCACGGAGCGTATTGCATACCTCCGTGTAATTGTTCGTCAGTTCCCGCAGCCGACGGCCCAGATGATGGGCGATGTTGTTGATCTCGCCCTTGTGCTCGCTCAGATAACCGCTCAGATCCGACGCGTCAACGACCGCGAGGCGCGTTTCGTCCTCCTGCGCGACGACCGTTGCGGAACGGCAGGTGATCTCGATGACCGCCATCTCGCCGAAATAATCGCCGGCATGCAGCACCGCAAGCTGCTTTTCGCCGCTCCCGCCGTAGTCGGAAAAAACCGCGGCGCTGCCGGAAAGGATCTTGTATATGCTCGTCCCGATGTCGCCCTCCCGAACGATCACATCGTTTTTCCGATAAGAGGTTTCCCACGCTTCGTCCATTTTCCGCGCCTCCATATCCCTTCGTTTCCGGCTTTTTCGCCCGCTTCGCCGTTTCTTGCTCCGGCGGGTCGCCGCCGACCGTATATTAAATAAATTATAACAAGTTTTGTGTCAAATGGCAATAAGTATCTGTAATATCACAGCGCCAATATCGCCGCGGCGCAAAAAGAGAGCCGGGCGCTGGTGAACAGCGCCCGGCCCCTTTATTGCAGGATCAGCCGTAAGCACGGCAGAGGAAGGTAACGATCTGGGCACGGTTGCAGGTCATGCCCGGCCCGAACATCGGACGGGCGGAAGCGTCGTTGCCGATGCCGCTCGTGATGTTCTTCGAAAGCGCCCAATCCACCGCAGACGCGGTATCCGAGCCGGCGGTCACGTCGACGAACGAGCTTTGCTCCGCGCCGGGTCTGCCCGCGAGCTTCCACATGTAGGTCACGACCGCCGCGCGCGTGCAGGGCGTCTTTTCGCCGAACGCGGGTCCGGTCACAAGGCCCTTCTCATACGCCCAAAGCGCCGCGTTGTAGAAGTAATCCGAACTCTTGACGTCGTTGAACGGATTGGAGATCGTGGGAAGCGGGCTGCCCTGCGAGCGCCACAGGAAGGTCAGGATCTGTGCGGTGTTGCAGGTCGACTCCGGCTGGAACTGCTCCACGCCGTTCTTCTTGCCCATGCCGTTCGTGATGCCGCGGCCGACCGCCCACTTCACGCCGACGGCAAACCAATCGCCGTCCTTCACGTCGCCGAAGCTGCTCGCCGAGGGCACGCCGTTCGACGCGTTGACGCGGATGTAGAGCGTACCGCTGCCCACGTTGCTGCCGATGCCGTTGTGAACGGTAAACGGGATGCTGTAGTCGCCGCCGTAATTCGGGACGAAGTACAGGTTGCCGAGCGCGGACTGCTCCACGTCATGTCCGCCGAGCGTCGTCTTGTTCGCGTTCAGATACAACGTGCCGACGCTGCTCGTGGATGTGCCGAAGCGCAGATAGCTCCAGCCGCCGCCCAGAGCGTTCGTGATGGCGGAGCCGAGCATGCTCGAACCCGTCGCGCCGCCGGAAGCGGCGCTGTTGAAGTAGTAGGACTGCGTGTTGTCCAGCGAGATCGCCGCGGTCACGGAACCGCCGTTGATGTTAACGGTGACCGTTCCGGAGAGCGTATTGCTGCCATAGGTCAACGTATAGGGCACGTTGAACGCGCCCGCCGAAACGGGATCGGTGTACATGGCGACGTATTCCGCCATGGTATAGTTGGTGTTCTGCCTGATCGGCGTTCCGTTCGCAAGGCGCATCACCGCGACGTTGTTGTTGCCCGTCGAGGAGAAGCGGATCGTCGCGCTGTCGGGCAGGCTCACGCCGTAGATGCTTCTGAACTGCGCCTTCATCGCATCCGAGGTGCCCGTGCCGCGATAGGGCACGCCGATGGTCGTGGAAACGCTGGGATTATAGGTGCTGCTCTTGTTCGAAACCGTGACCGTGCAGCTGCGGCGCACCTCGACGCCGTTGCGGTCGGACACGATCGCCGTGATCGTCGCCGTGCCCATGGTGCCGTTGCTCTTGACCGTCGCGCTCACGCCGTTTCCGCTGACCGCGGCCACGCTCGTGTTGCTCGAACGCCACGACACGGTGTAGTAGACGTTCGCGGGCGTCACGTTGACGCTGATGCTCTGATTGCTGTAGGTGGCGAGCGTCATAGACGTCTGGCTGATCGTCGCGCCGACGTTCGCGCTGCGGATGTAAATGTCGAGCGTGCCCGCAAGCGTATCGCCCTTGTATTCCAGCGTATAGGGCAGGCTGAACGTACCGGACGAGACCGGCTCGAAGTACATGTCTACCCATTCGTTGAAGGTGTAATACGTGTTCGCGCGGATCGTCCCGCCGTTTGCGGTGTGCATGACGCCGTAGCGGGAGTTCCCCGTCGAGGAGAAGCGGATGGTCGCGCGGGCATAGTCCAGATTATAGCCGAACACGCTGCGGAACTGCTTCGCCATGCTGTCGGAGGTGCTCGTGCCGTAATAATCCGAATCGAGCGTGACCGTCAGCGTGGGGTTATAGGTCTTAGAGCTGGTCACATAGATGTCGCCGGAACGGGTAAATTTCCCGCCGTTGCTGCCCGTCACGGTCGCGGTGATGGTCGCGCGGCCGTCATAGCCCTGCGAGTTCACCGTCACGGACGTGCCGTTGCCGGAAACGTAGGCAATGCTGGAGTTGCTCGACGTCCACTGCACGCTGTAGGGCGCGTTGATGGGCGTGATGCTCAGGTTGAGATAGCGGCTCGAATAGGTCGCCATATCCAGCGAGGAGGTGCTGATGGTGACGCCCGTCACCGCCGCGCCGCCGGAGGCGGTGATGCTCAGCGTGCCCGAAAGCGTGTTGCCGCCGTCGATGAGCGTATAGGCCGTGCTGAACGTACCCGCGGACGTGCCGAAGAAGTAGATCGCCTGCAGGCTGCCGAAGGAAACGCTTTCGTTGTTGCGCAGCTGCTGGCCGTTCTGCGCGCGCAGAACGCCGTTCGGGCCGCTCGGCGAAGCGATCTGGACGGCGGCGCTGGCGCTCACCGACCTGCCGAATTGGCGCTGGAACTCAGACGCGATGTTGCTCGCGATGGAGGAAAGCGGATAGTTCGCGCCGACGGTCGCGCTGCCGCTGGCGTTATAGCTCGCGCTGCCGCCCTGAACGTTGACGACGGCCTCGACGGTCTTGACCTGTCCGGTCACCTTGTCGAGCACGTCGACGGAAACGGTCGCCGCGCCGGTATTCACCGCCGTCACGGTCGCGCTCGCCCCGTTTCCGGACACGGAGACCTTGTTCGAGCTGGAGTACCAATTATACTGATAGTTGCTGTTGTTGCCGCTGCCGCCGGTGGCGTTCGCCGTCAGCGTCGCGCTGCCGCCCGCGCTGAGATTCATGGTATTCGGGCTGAGCGTCACGCTCAGGGGCGTGGCGGAACTCTCCGCCGTTACGTTCCAGGTCGTGCTGGCGCTGTTGCTGGTATCCTCCGCGTCGTAAACGGTCAGCGTCACGGAGCCGGAGCCGGCATCCATGGCGTAGATCGTGGCGTTGTTGCGCATCTCTTCCCGAATGGCGACCGTGCCGCCCATCGCATAGCTCCAATCGAAGGTATAGCTGCCGCTGCCGCCGCTCACGGAGGCGGAAATGTTCTCCGACGCGCCCACCTTCATGCTGAGGCTCCTGCCGCCGCTGACCTGCACGGGCGTGCTGACGGCGTTCACGGTAACGGAGCACTCCGCCGTGTCCGCGATCGTACCGTCGTCAAAATACGCCGTCACGGTGATCGTGCCCGAACCCGCGGATGCGCCTCTCACGGCGGCGCTGTCGCCGTTCTCCGAAATGGTTACCGCGTCGCTGGTGCATTGCCAGCTATAGGTCGCAATACCGATCATCTGCCCGCCGACGCTGATCGTCCCCGATTCGCCCACGTTCAGTCGCAGCGTAGACGGATTGAGCGTGATCGCCACCACCGGCTGCGGTTCCGGTTCCGGTTCCGGTTGCGGTTCCGGTTCCGGTTGCGGTTCCGGCTCCGGCATCGGCGCGGGCGGCTCCGGCGTCGGGTCGACCACAGGCGTCGGGTCGGGGTTCTGCGTCGGGTCCTCGCCCTCCGCCCAAACGTTGACGGTGAGCGACAGAAGCATCGCCAGCACCATCAGAAGGGACAGGAACTTTCTTTTTGCCATACCATCAACCTCTTTCTAAAAAATAGTTTAAAACCTATGCGTTCGAACTTACGCCGCGGCAAGCGCCGTGCGGCATAAGCCGGATGACAGAGCCGTTCACCAGATCCCGTTCTGCCGTTTCTGAACCAGCCGGTCGTCGATGTAGGTGAGCCGGATCTCGCCCGTCTCGCCGTGGCCGAATATAAACAGGAGGCAGAGCACGATCTCCCGCTTTCCGTTTGTCAGCACCGCCTCCTCCGTATACTGTTCCCCGCTGCCCGTGTAGCCGTAAAACAGTTGGAGCGCTTTTTCCTTCGGTTCGTCAAGCTTTATGGCGTTGTAGATCTGTTTGGCCGCCTCGATCCGGTTCCGCTTCAGCATATAGACGGTCAGGCGCCACGCAACGTCGGCAAGCAGGATCACAGCGGCGATTATCAGGCAGACATAAAACGCGTGCATGACCTTTTCGCCGATTATTTCCATTATCTCCGCCATAGATCACACTCCTCCGTTTCCGCCGCACGCGGGGTGCTTCTCCCCTTCTTATTCCCTATTGTACTTCATTATACCTTTTTCCCCGCCGATTTGCAATCAAAAAATATGTGCCGTTTGGTTCGGCACAAACGGGAACTCAAACCTGCGGCTCGCTCCCCCCCCTATCCCGCATTGTCAAACGCCGCCAAATGTGCTATAATAACAAACAGAACGCGGCGCAAAGCTGCAACCGATGCCGCGGGTCTGCCAGAAGATCGTCACGGAGATCTGTCAAGAGGCCGGTTTCGCCGTTCGGCGGACTGTTTCGCAAGGGAGGAAAAACGGAATGCAATTTAAGAAAGGCGACGGCTGGAAAGCCTGCTTTGACGAGGAGCGAAATCTTTATACGGCGGAGCGCGGCGGATGCGGATACTACAATCTGTACGAGATCACAAAAGAGACCTTTGAACAGCTCAAAGACGGTATGCGCGACGAGGAAACGTACAAGCTGATCTGCGGCGGGCGGCATCTCTACATGGACGTCGACGACCGCTGCGGCCCGCCGTACACCGTCGTGCTTGACGAAGACTATCAGGCGCTTTGCCCGTGGGCGAAGGTCGTCGGCGGCGAACATGTGTGGCCCGCGGAGAACCGTGAGCAGCGGCGAAAGAAGCGCGAACAGCGGGAAAAAGAAAAGCAATGACCGAAGTCAAAAAAAAGGAAAAAGTCCCGAAACCCTTTGGTTTCGGGACTTTTCGATGGTCCGAGTGGCGAGGCTTGAACTCACGGTCTCTTGCCCCCCAGCGCAGCTTGCAACTTTTTTATAGCGGCTTACGCTCCGTTTGTATCATTCCGCTGCAAAAGCTGTACTTTCCGAGCGTATTTGCTCCACCGTTTCCGTACGCTGCGGAGAAATTTTGTAGCTGCGCTGTGGTCTGGACGGAAGGATTTGCACCGCTGTAACTAAAAGGGGGCAATTCAAAATTCCGATGTTTGGCAAGATATTTTTCCGACGATTGGCTAAAAATTTTTCCGATGTTTGGCAGGATTTTTTTCGGAAGTTTGGCAGTTACTCGACGCAACTATCCGAAATAACCGGATCGTTCAACGCTCGATCAGCGCCAGCTTCTCCCGCCGCGTGAGCCGCTTGATCTCTGCCTCGCGGCGCATCGCCTCCTGCTTCGTCGCAAAGGTCTCATAGTACGCGAGCGCAAGGAGGGACTCGTCGCCAGCCGTTTTGACGTCAAGGGCATTGAGTTGCGCATCCGAAACGCCGTCCGCGCAACGTCTACGCCCACAGCGAGGACGAGTGCGAGGCGAAGCTCGCGCGGCTCATCGCGGAAATGAAGGCGGAAATCGCCGCGCTCCGGGCAAAGGAGCGGTGGCAGTGTGTTTCCTGCTGAACCGGACTTGGCAAGGCCGCGGCGAGGTGCTATAATCAAGCATAATGAGAATCCTGCAATATGGGGGGTAACGGGAATGAACACGCTTTTCATCAACGCCTGTGTGCGTCCGGCGTCCCGGACGCTGCGGCTGGCGCGGCGGGTGCTCGGACATCTGGGCGGAGAGGGGACGGAGCTGGATTTGCAGCGCGAGGGGCTTTCGCCGCTGACCGCCGAAACGCTGCGCGCGCGGGATGATGTTTTATCGCGCGGCGCGTGGGACGATCCGATGCTCCGTTACGCGCGGCAGTTTGCCGAAGCCGAGCAGCTCGTGGTGGCGGCGCCGTACTGGGATATGAGCTTTCCCGCGTCGGTCAAAACGTACTTTGAGCACGTCAACGTCAGCGGCGTCACGTTCTCTTACGGCGCGGACGGACGCCCCCAAAGCCGTTGCCATGCAAAGCGGCTTTTCTATGTGATGACGGCAGGCGGCCCCGTCCTTCCGCCCAACCACGGTTACGCCTATGTGAAGAGCCTTGCCGAGACGTTTTACGGCGTGCCGGAGATCGTGTGCTTTTCAGCGGAGCTGCTGGATGTGGAGGGCATGGACGCCGAAGCGATCCTGCACGACGCCGAGGCGCGGATCGACCGGTACTTTAGCGGTGAAAAATCTGCCGCGCAGTAACTAAAAAAGGCCAAAACGCACTGAGGAACGCGCTCCGGCGGCGGAGCGCG